>CAHJWV010000316.1 GCA_903643055.1 Burkholderiales bacterium
TGCTGTCCCTGGTACCTGAGAGATTCGCCCCGCGATCAGGGTTTGCTCCTTCGGTGGGCCGCCGTCCCGCGACGATAACGGCCTCTCTCCAGCAAGGAAACGCCCGTTGGCAGGGGCGCTTTGTCAGTCCTTTTGCCTGAGCGTTCGGAATGTTCCTGCGCCTTCGGCGGCCCCGGCGGACGGGGCGCTCTCCTGACCCGGCCGAGTGTAGTGGATCGCGGCGGCGATGCGACTCGGTGCGGCGCGGCGGCCGGTAACAGCTTGTCGATGCGCTCGCGGACCGAGGCGGGCGCGCTCCGGTTCAGCGGCCTGCTCGATCTCGGCCAGCAGGGTGTGGACGATTCGCAGCATCGATTCGTGATCACGCCTCGCGCAACCGGTTCGCCAACCCGGGCGTGGTGCGCACGAACATGCGCCCGCAGATGTCGAACAGGAACATGCGCGTGCTCGTCAGCGAGCTCTCGCCATAATGGAGTTGCATGAACATACGGTTTCTCGAGGCTTTCATCTGGGTGGCCAAACTTGGCAGTTTCAAGGGCGCCGCCGAGAAAATGTTCACCACTCAGGCCGGCATCGCAAGCCGCATCGCCACGCTGGAGGAACAACTTGGCTTGCGCCTGTTCGATCGTGAACACCGTGGGGTCATGCTGACTCGTCGCGGTAGCGAAATGCTGCGGTACGCCGAGCAGATGGTGTCGTTGCAGTCGAAGATGTTGGCGGTTGCGGGGAAGTCGGAAGACTTTTCCGGTGTTCTTCGCATCGGGGTCATCGAAACGGTCGCGCACACCTGGTTGCCAGATTTGCTGTCGCGGTTCGCAGCGCAGTACCCAAGCGCGACGCTCGAAATAAGTTCCAACATCAGTTCCCACTTGCGTGAAGAGCTGCTGCGCGGCACGTTGGATTTCGTGATTGTCTCCGGGGAGATTACATCGGGCCTCGTTGACAACCATCAGATTGCGCGCCTGTCGACGCGCTGGGTGGCGAGCCCGGAACTGGCTGCCAAACTGCCGACCGAAACGGTGCTTTCATTCGCCGATATCGCCGCGCACCCAATCATTTCTTTCCACCGCGACTCCGAGGTCTATCGCAACATTGCTCAGGGCGCCAACGCATCCGCCGCGCTGCGCATCAGTTATTTTTCCTCGATCGGCGCCATGATCGACATGGCGATATCGGGATTTGGAACAGCGCTGCTTCCGCTGGCCGTAGTGCAGCAGAAGTTGGCAAACGGATCGCTGGTGGTTCTGCCGGTCAATCCGGCGCCGACCTCCCTGACCGTATTCGCGAGCATGCGGTTGGAGCCCGCTTCCGTCCTGGCGGATGGACTGGTCGCCATGGCACGCGAATCGTGCCAGCACTTCATCGCGAAGAGCACCGGCGATGTGATCGTGCGTTAGGAGTCTGGGCGGCAGGAGATTTGAAGCGCGGAGACAGTCGCGGGGTGAAGGAATTGGGGCCGTGCGCGGTCCTGGACTGGCAACCGGCGTCACCATCGCTGCGGTCATCGGCAGCATCACCGATGAGGTGCGCCAGATGCTCTTCGGGCAACCACTCCTGCAGCAACATCTGCTGCGGTCCATAAGGGAGGTTTGCGGCCATCGTCGATCAGCGAATTGCTCCTCACTCGCGTCGACACAGAGTCAACGTTCTGCCGCCCAGACTCCTAGCGTCGATTTGCTTGGTTTGCAGCCACCACGAAATCTGGTGCTTCGACAAAGAAATTTCCCGTTTGACCCGCAAGGAGCGCGCAAAGACCATTGCGCACATGTCAAGCAACAATCTTTCGAAGCGACACCGCGAGTTCTTCCAGATCGCACTGGATCCTTCCGATGCCGCGTGGCGAACGGCCCCGTCGTTCGCAGGCCGCGTCGAGCAACAAGTCCTCAACGATGACTTGAATCAGGAATCCAAAACCGGAACCCGCACCACGTTGGCGCGCTGGAGCCCCGGCACCTTGCTCGATCGGCCTGTCGCACACGATTTTCACGAAGAGGTTTTTCTCATCGAAGGCGATCTCGTGGTCGGATGCGACGCGGAAGGCGTCGGCGGGCAATCCTTCGGCCCCTACACATTCGCTTGCCGTCCACCGGGCGCTGTCCACGGTCCGTTTGTCTCACGAACCGGTTGCCTGATGCTCGAGTTTCAGTACTACGACTGAGCAAGCAACCGATCCTCCATCCACTCCGAAATTCCTTGTTTGCCATTTCTTGAAAGACACCAAATGACCAAGTTTTCACTGCTTCGAACGGCCGCTGCCGTGCTTGCGTGCCATGCGCTTTCAGGACACGCGGCTGATGACGGCATCATCGTCCGCATCGGTCATGCCTCGCCGCTTTCGGGCGCCCAGGCCCATTTGGGTCAGGACACCGCCAATGGCGCGCGTCTTGCCATCGAGGAACTCAATGCCAAGGGCCTGCTGATTGGCGGCAAGAAGGCGCGCTTCGAGCTGGTGGCAGAAGACGACGCGGCCGATCCCCGGCAAGGCACGGCCGTCGCTCAGAAGTTGTGTGACCTCGGTGTCAACGGAGTGGTCGGGCACATGAACTCCGGCACGACGATTCCGGCCGCCAAGATTTACAACAACTGCGGCATTCCCCACCTCACACCATCCGCGACCAACCCGAAGCTCACGCAAAACGGATTCAAGACGAGCTTTCGCATGATGGCCAACGACAACGAGCTGGGTGCCGGCTTGGCGGCGTTGGCAGCCGACAAGCTCAAGCTGAAACGCGTGGCCATCATCGACGACCGGACTGCCTACGGACAGGGTGTTGCCGAGGTTTTCCGCAAGACGGCAGCGGCACGCGGAATCGAAATCGTCGGGCAGGAATACACCACCGACAAGGCAACAGACTTCTCCGGCATCCTGACGACGATCAAGGGCAAGTCACCAGAAGCCATTTTCTATGGTGGCAACGACCCGCAGGCGGGCCCGATGCTGCGCCAGATGGCGACCCTCGGCATGACAACGATCCGGCTATTCGGTGGCGACGGAATCTGTACCGACAAACTGGCCGAATTGGCGGCGGGGGCTGCAACCTTGGCCAACGTCGTATGTGCCGAGAGTGGCGCGACGCTTGACCAGACACCCCGAGGCGTGGAGTGGAAAAAGCGCTACGACGCGAAGTACCCTGGACAGTTCCAGATCTACTCGCCCTACGCCTATGACGCGGTCATGGTGCTGGCGGACGCGATGGTGCGGGCGAAGTCTGCCGACCCCAAGGTGTACGGATCGGCTCTGTTCGACACGAACTACGATGGCGTTACGGCAAAGATCGTCTTCGATCCACAGGGAGAGCTGAAGAATCCCAGCATG
>CAHJWV010000317.1 GCA_903643055.1 Burkholderiales bacterium
TGCGCTCTTGCTCAGAGTGGCAGTAGGCTCGATGTTATTTTTGAAAGGATCCGCTCCAGATGGCCAAGATCATCGTCGTCACCTCCGGCAAAGGGGGTGTAGGCAAGACCACCACGAGCGCGAGTTTCGCATCAGGCCTCGCGCTCGCGGGCCACAAGACCGCCGTGATCGATTTTGACGTCGGGCTGCGCAACCTCGACCTCATCATGGGTTGCGAGCGCCGCGTGGTGTACGACCTCATCAACGTGATCCAGAAAGAAGCCAACCTGAACCAGGCGCTGATCAAGGACAAGCAGTGCGAGAACCTGTTCGTGCTGGCCGCCTCCCAGACCCGCGACAAGGAAGCCTTGACGCAAGAGGGCGTGGAGCGGGTGTTGAAGGATCTCGGCGAGATGGGCTTCGAGTACATCATTTGCGACTCGCCGGCCGGCATCGAGACCGGCGCGTTGATGGCGATGCACTTTGCCGATGAAGCCCTGGTGGTGACGAACCCTGAAGTGTCGTCGGTGCGTGACTCCGATCGCATCCTGGGCATGCTGTCATCCAAGACCCGGCGCGCCATCAATGGCAAGGAGCCGATCAAGGAGCATCTGCTGATCACCCGCTATAACCCCAGCCGTGTTCTAGGGGGCCAGATGCTGTCGCTGCAAGACATTCAGGAGATACTGCGCATCGAACTGATCGGTGTGATACCCGAGTCGGAAGCGGTGCTTGACGCATCCAACCAGGGCGTGCCGGCGATCCACATCAAGGGCGCCGATGTCTCCGAAGCCTACAAAGACGTGGTCGCTCGGTTCCTCGGTGAAGACAAGCCGATGCGCTTCGTCGATGTGGTGAAACCGGGCCTTTTCAAGCGCATGTTTGGTGGGAGGTGAGCATGTCTCTCTTGTCATTCTTGCTGGGTGAAAAGAACAAGACGGCGAGCGTCGCCAAAGAGCGGCTGCAGATCATCCTGGCCCATGAGCGGGATGGTCGTGGCAACAGCCGCCCCGACTATCTGCCTGCCTTGCAGCTCGAACTGGTCGCGGTGATCTCGAAGTACGTGTCGATCAACCCCGATGACATCCGCGTGCATCTGGAACGGCAAGACAACCTCGAAGTGCTCGAGGTGAAGATCGAGTTGCCCGACGTGCTGCGTTGAGCAAACCGATTTCTTAACAGCCTGCCGGAAACCGACACGCGCAGATTGCGGTGTCGTCTGACGGCGTTGGCGGCTGCGCGCCACTATGCTGGGGTTCAGGCAAAAGCGTGCCGTGCGCAACGGTCGTTGTATGACGTCGTGTCGTGCCTCGGACCGCCGCGCCTGACGCACCTTGTTGTCGCCTCGTGTTTGAGTGTGTCGGTGCGCGCGGTTTCGCGCGCTGCCGCTGAACACAGGGCCTTCGCTTTGATCACAACACATAAGGCATCCATGACCGCTACCGCGGCCGCAGCGCGCGCTCCTCTGTTCATCGTGTTCAACGTCGGTTCCGGCCACGGAGATGCCGCCGTGGCCCGGGCGGCCATCGAGGCGGCTGCGGCGCAGGCCGGTTGCCCGTTTCAGGTCATGGTGGTCGAAGACCCGAAACAGCTCGGTGCGATTGCCCGCGAGGCCGTGGCGCTGGCCCGTGCCGCGCGCGGCGTGGTGGTGGCCGCCGGTGGCGACGGCACGATCAACGCGGTGGCCCAGGCCGCACTCGGCAGTGGCTGCAGCTTTGGCGTTTTGCCGCAAGGTACCTTCAACTACTTCAGCCGCACGCACGGCATTCCGTCCGATACCACAGAAGCGATGCAGGTGCTGTTGCACGAGCGGGTGCGCCCGGTACAAGTCGGCTTGCTGAATGACCGCGTGTTTCTCGTCAATGCCAGCCTGGGGCTCTACCCGCAGCTGCTCGAAGACCGCGAGGCCTACAAGCAGCAGTACGGGCGCAGCCGGCTGGTGGCCCTGGGCGCCGGCCTGATCACCTTGATGCGCGAGCACCGCCAACTGAGGCTGCGCATCGAATACCGCGACGAGGTCCGGATCGTTCGCACGCCGACGCTGTTTGTCGGCAACAACGCGCTTCAACTGCTGCAGATCGGCATCGCCGAAGCGCATGCGATCGAAGCCGGCGAGCTGGCAGGCATCACGCTGCGCCCGGTCGGCACGCTGGCGATGCTTTGGCTGATGCTGCGCGGGGCGTTCGGCCGATTGGGTGAAGCCGACAACGTGCATAACTTTTCATTCCGGCGCATGACGGTGAAGGCCGCATTGCCGTACGGGTCGCGTCGGGTGAAGGTGGCCACCGATGGCGAGATCGCCTGGCTGCGCATGCCGCTCGAGTTTCGGGTGGCGTCGGAACTGCTGCGGCTGATCAAGCCAGAGGTGGCACCGGAAGTCGCGGCAGCGCGCGGCCAGCAGGTCGGCGAATGACGCTGCTGCTGCAGATCTCCGACACGCATTTCGGCACTGAGCGGCCGCCGGTGCTGCGGGCACTGCAGCAGTTCGTGCAGGTGCAGCGGCCCGATACGGTGCTGCTGTCCGGTGACATCACCCAGCGCGCCCGCACCGCGCAATTCAAGGCGGCGCGGGCGTTCATGGACCAGCTCGGCGTCTCTCGCAGCCTGGTGATTCCGGGCAACCACGACATTCCGCTCTTCCATCTCGGAGCGCGCCTGTTCTCGCCTTATCGCCACTTCTGCCGCGAGTTCGGGCCGGAACTGGAGCCGGTGATCGATACGCCGGCACTGCTGGTGCTGGGCCTGAATACCACGCGCTGGTATCGGCACAAGAACGGCGAGGTGTCGGATGAGCAGGTCGAACGCGTTGCGCGCAGGCTGGCCGGCGCGGCGCCGGCGCAGCTTCGCGTGATCGTCGTGCATCAGCCGGTGGCCGTCACCGAGCACATCGACGACACCAACCTTTTGCGCGGCCGGGAGCGAGCCGTGCAGCGCTGGTCCGAGGCGGGTGCCGACCTGATTCTCGGCGGGCACATCCATCTGCCTTTCGTCATCGATTTGACGCAGCGCTGGCCCGCCTTGCCACGCCATCTGTGGGCGGTGCAGGCCGGCACGGCGCTGTCATCCAGAGTGCGGGGGGACATCGGCAATTCGATGAACCTGGTGCGGCATGACGCGGCCGAGCGCCTGGCCATCGTCGAGCGCTGGGACTATCTCGATGCCGAGCAAGGCTTCCAGCCCGTGCATGTGCATCGCCTGGCGCTGGGCCGCATTGGCCACGCCTGCTGATGCGTGGCTCGGGGGCGTGGCTGGGGGCAGCGGCGCAGTCGCTCGGGGCGTATGCGCTGCCGTATTTCGTTGCTGGCTTCGCTGCGGTTTTGCTGATCACCGGCGCAGCGGCATGGCTGCTGCGCGAGCCGTTGATGCGGCATGCGCGGCGCTGGCACCCGCAGGCAGGGCCGCTGGTTGGCGGCGCGGCTTTGGGCTTTGTGCTGATCGCCAGCGCGGCGGCCTTGTTTGCTGAACTGGCCGAGCAGGTTCAAGGCCTTGACGGGCCAGGCGTGGGGCAGGCCGATGAAGCGCTCGCGCAGGCCCTTCGCGAGCATCTGGCGCCGGCGACCTTGAACCTGTTCGCCGTCCTCACGCATCTGGGCGACGGTGTGGTGTTGACCGGCCTCGGCTTGGCGATTGCGCTGATCTTGATGGCGCGGCAGCGCCGGGGCTTGGCGGCCGCGTGGATTGCCGCGCTGGCCGGCAATGCGCTGCTGAACCCCTTGCTCAAGCGCATCTTCGAGCGGGTGCGGCCGCTGCATGACCATGGCCTGGTCGATGCGCCGGGGTGGAGCTTTCCGAGCGGGCATGCCTCGGGCGCGATGGTGGCTTACGGCATGCTCGCTTATCTCGCGGTCGTGACCCTGCCGCCGCGTTGGCAGATGCCGGCCGGAATGGCGGCAGCAGCGGTGATCTATACCGTGGGCTGCAGCCGGGTCATCCTTCAAGTGCACTACGCAAGCGATGTGCTGGCCGGCTATGCCAGCGGCTTCGTGTGGCTGGCAGTGTGTGTGGCCAGTGCCGAATGGAGCCGGCGCCGGGCCACGCGCCCTTGATGCCGTGTGGATGGCGTGGGGTGCGTTCTTTCAACCGGGCTTGAAGCCGTGGCCGAGGCGACTGCCGCAGATGAGGGGCCTGCTGTGGTCATAAGTCACATGAAGTTTGTCAGGTGGTTTCCTACAGTGGTCTTATCCGGCGAGAGACATGACGCAGCGATTTGCGCCTAAGGACAAGCCAAGGGCTGACGCCTAAGCTTTGTTCATGTCGTCGCCAAGGTATGAGTTGCAGGAGATCGCCACCATGACTACCGCGTTCCAATCCGCCCAAGCCGGTTCGTATGAATTGCGCTTTCAGTCCTTGTTCCATGAAGGCCGAGCGCTGACCTTCCCTTGCGACGCCGGTGGCTGTGTTCACCTCGACGGACTGAGCGACCGGGCCCGTGAAAACTATCTCTATGCACGCGCTGTCGTGGGCCGCGAGTATTCGAGCCCTGCGGTGCGCTTGAGCGATCTGCACTGATTTTTCTAACCGATCATGCGATTGCACTCCGAGGCGCGCTTGCGAAGCGCCTGCAGCACGAATCGTTAAGCGCCGCTCATTGCTTGAGCTTGCGCCATGCCCCTTTACCTCATGAACCGCATGTGCCGCATGCATCGCGCGCGCGAGCAATCAGTCCGGTTCCCGTGCTTCGATCGATTCCCGCGGCAGGCCCAGGCGGCCGGTCAACAAGCGATGCGACAGCCCCCGGATGATGGGCATGCGACCCGCCGGTGCAAACATCCAATCCCGCCACATTGCCAATCCATCGTGCCCGGATTGAAACAAGGGCGTCAGCCAATGGCTCCCCCACCGATACCAGCGCACATGCCGACGCCGCGCTTTCTCGAAGCGCTGCAATGATTGCGCGACCGCCTCGTCGCGTGCCGGGTCTCGGCGCGGTTGCGCCGCCAGCGCTGCCTTCAGTGCGTCGCCCAAGGCCACGGCGTCCAGCAGCGCGAGGTTCGCGCCTTGCCCCAGTTGCGGGCTCATGCCGTGCGCCGCATCGCCGATCCACACCGCCCGGCCATGGCGCCATGACGGCAGATTGACGGCGCGGTAAGTGGCGTGCGAGAGGAGGGCGGGCGACTGGCTCAGCACATGCGCGCCAATCTCAGGCCACAGCGCGGCGAGTTGGGGCGCGAGGCCATGCGAATCGATGCCCTGCGGCGCCTGCGCGGCCGGCGCGCTCCAGTACAGGCACAGCATGTTGGCGGCAGGGCCGTGGCTGCCGGCTAGGCCCGGCGGCGCAGGGACGCGGCCCACCGGCAACACGCCGATCATCTGTCGGGCCAGGCGATAGCGCTGCTGCAACTCGTTCGTCGACGGCCAGCCTTGTGCCGGCAGCAGGCACCACCAGGCGCCCCAGGGATAAGGTGTCGCGACCGATTCGCCGAACACCGCGCTGCGCAACGGCGAGCGCGAGCCATCGGCCGCGACGATCAATGCAAACGGCCCATGGGTTTGCCCGTGTTCGTCGGTGATCGTGCCGGCAGCGCTGTCGATCTTTTGGATGGCCACGCCCGAACGCAATTGCACGGCCACCGGCCGCTGCCGATCGAGCAAAATATACAGCGTGTGCCTTTGCATGCCGATGCCATGGGTGGCTTCTGCGCTGCCCGGCTTGTTCATCGCATAGCGCATGGCCATCACTTCCTTGCCACGATGGTTGTGGCCGGACAAGGCGTCGATGCGGGCACCGTGGGCCAGGGTCTGATCGAGCAAGCCCAGCCTGGCAAGCGCCATCAGCCCGGTGGGCTGGAGCAGAAAGCCGGCGCCGATCGGCCCCAGCTGCGAGGTCTGCTCGAACACCGTGACCCGCACGCCGGGCAGCCGGCCCAGCGCAATCGAGGCCGCCTGGCCGGCGGTGCCGTAGCCGACGATGGCGACATGAAAGTCATCGGGTGAAGTGGTCATCAATGCAAAGAAGATGGAGAGGGTTTGTCTGTGTGCGTGTCGGGTTAGCCCGCGGCATGCATTGTCATGCCCAGGGTGAATTTTTGAACGCAGGGGCGTGTGCGAAAACGCTTCCCCAATCGGAACTAAGGCAAGGCTGATGCCGCACCCGGCACCTTGAAACGGGAAGGGGCACGAACCATAGTCATTTCGTTGCCATCGATTCGTGGGTGGTGACGAAAGTTCGAACCCCAACAGTCAAGGAGACCACCATGCATGACGTTTCATTCGCGCTTCGGCGCACGCGTCGCTATTTGTTCGCCATCGGCGCGGTATTGGCATTGGGCCTGCCGCTGGGCGCCCAAGCACAATCGACCACGGTCTGCGATGCCAATGTCAAAGCCGAAGTCATCAAGGCTTTAGAAGGCAGCAGCAAGCTGGCTGAGAAGGATCAATTGAACCTGCAGGCGCAGCTGTATGACAAGTACAGCTACTGCGCGTCGAACGACAGCGCGCAGATTCTGCCGACCGATGGCTTCTACGTGGCGGCTCGCCAATGCGGGGCGAAGGTGGGCTACGTCGGCAGCCTCTATTACGAGGAGATGCCGTGTTGCGGCTATGACCCGCAGCGACGCAGCTTTGCGTGCCCGGTGCGCATCAAGAAGCCGTTTGGCTTTGGCGGCAACCCGCTGCCCGGCAGCCGCGAATACACGCTGCATTGCGTGGCCGATGCGGCGGGCAATTTCGTTGCAGCCGGGCGAGACAGCGTGCATCTGTCGGACGCGGTGTTGACCAACGACAAGCTGTCCAGCTGGCAGTTTGCGGTGGTGGCGCAGGCGAACGAAGCCTTGCCGTTGGTGCAGCCGATGAATGGTGCG
>CAHJWV010000318.1 GCA_903643055.1 Burkholderiales bacterium
TAGGTTGAACACCCAGGTCAAATTTGCATCGGCACTATCGCTGTAGGTGGGTCAATTTTCGGTCGGCGTCAACACTCGCTGCGCTGATCAAGGTGATGCGCAAGTGAGCACGGTGCGGCACAACCATCAACGGCCTTCGAAGCGTTGATGGATTGAGAGTTGCCCCTCGCGCGGGAAGTAGAACGCATCGTCCATGCGAGGCACGAATGCTGAGCGCGGCGCTGAAAGGAGCCATGCGTTGAGGCGGCAAGAACGCCGCCGCGGCGCCGCGCTGTTGGTCAGGTAAGCCGCAGCGCAGGCTCGCACGAACGCGGCAGCTCTGCTACAACCTCCATGATCAGCTCGCACCGAAAGCATCGGTCCACTCAATGGCGCGAAATTCAACAGCCTGTCAGACCCTTCGTAGCCGAACACTTGGGGCGCGCTCAACCGCAAGTTTAATTCGAGTCGGACTTCTCGGATGCAGAACGCAGGGATCGCCTGGTCCTCGCGGTCGGCGACTGCACAGGCGGCGTCAGGCATTGGTCAGCACTTCGAGGCCATGACCATCGAGGTCCTTGAACATTGCGCCGTAGTACGTCGGGCTGATGTCGGGCCGTTCACGTGGGGCGAAGATATCCTGGGCGCCTGCACCGAGTGCCGCCTCGTGCACCTGTGCGACAAGTGCGCGCGACGACGCTCCTAGCGCCACGTGCATCCCCTTCGCGGCAACCTGTTCCTCCGCCGCCACGGGGTAAAGAAAGAACGACCAATGCGATGGCGTCCCGAAGGCAGCCTCAGAGCCAGTGTCGCGCAACAACGCCATGCCCAGTGGCGCCAAGGCCAGCTGGTAGAAGGCGACTGCCTCGGGGTAGCGGTGCGTGCCCAATGAAATGTGTTCAACCATGTCGTACTCCGATGGACCGCATGCTCGACGCGATCAGAAAGGTGGGGAAAAGTGCTGGCCCGCGGGCTGCCGCAGAGGAAGGCGGACCCTGACCGTGGTCACTCGGCCCCTGCGTCTTGGGTTTCACCCGCCAGCGGCGTTGCCTGCATGGAGGCACGGGACTCGAACTCGTCGAACCAAGCGGTTAGGCGCGGCCGGCCGTTGCGGAACGCCGGCAGTTGTCGAAATGCAAGCCAACTCAATGCAGTGGCCAGCGCGATGTGGCCCACGTGAGTCGGAGATGCCGCGGGCAGCTCCCGTTCTAGCCAGTCGTAGCTCGCGATCAGTTTTTGCGCGAAACCGTCCGCCAGGCCCTGTGCGACGGCTTGCAATTGCAGGGCTTGCCAGCGCGCCGCGCCGGCAACGGGGACCAGGCGCGGCCCCCCATGCAAGGTGTCGAGGTAGGCGCAGATCACGTCAGAGTCGAACAGCGTCGGCGCACCAGGGCAAACCAAAACTGGCACTTTGCCCAGAGGGTTGTGCGCAAAGACTTCTTCGTTGCGAAGTGTCGGGCTGGTCTCGTGGTGGATGACTTCAAGCGAGCCGGCCAAACCCGCTTCGTGTGCGAAGACAAGGACTTTGCGAGCATAGGGTGAGTGTGTCTGGTACAGAAGCTTCATCTACCTGCGCGTGGTGTGTTGTGGGGCATGCACAGATCGTAGGAGCAGGAGCGCGACGCTTCGCCGCAATCCGTGCCCTTAGCACGCGCTAAAGCCGCGAACCTGTGGCGCTAGACTGCGCAGCCTATGAAATTGGATCGATTCGACCGCCAACTGCTGAACCTCGTCCAAGAGGATTCGGCGCAGACCACCGAACAGTTGGCCGCCGTAGTGGCGCTGTCGCCCTCAGCCATTCAACGGCGCCTTCGCCGTATGCGCGAACAAGGCGTTATCTCGCGCGACATCTCGGTCGTCGATCCACGCAAAGTCGGGCGATCGACGTCGTTCGTCGTGTCGATTCAAGTCGAGCGCGAGCGCCCGGAGTTGCTGAGCGAACTGCGCCAATGGCTGGCGGCCCAGGAACATGTTCAGCAGGCGTTCTATGTGACAGGCGAGGCCGACTTCGTGCTGGTGATCTGCGCGCCCGACACCGAGACTTATGACGCACTGATGGCCCGCTTGGTCAGCGAGAATCCCAACGTGAAGCGTTTCTCCACGAATGTGACACTGAGCGTCGTAAAGCGCGGCCTGACGGTGCCGGTCCCACTTGACAGCACCGATTAGCGACGTAGCTGGCAACTCGGGCTGCCAAAGCGGGGGCCGGGCGATGTCCGCAGGGAGAACGCCGCGATGCAGCGATTGCGCGTGCTGCTTCGCCGCGCCGCGTCAGAGGTACCCCACCACACTGACAACATGCAGGACACCCTCTTGGACGAGTTGCGCTCGATCCCACTCTGGCACGGCTACAAGCCCATGCCACAGATCGAATTGCCCCGACTAGCGCGGCACGCGCGGATCGGTCGCCTGTTCGTCAAAGTGGAGGGCGCGCGACCGCTCGGCAACTTCAAGGTGCTCGGTGGCGTGTTGGCCGGGTTGCGAGCCCTCGCGCGAGCCATGGGGGCCGCGTCGATTCACGAGATGGCTATGGCGCGGTCCGCGCAGGCAATGCCGCGCCTGATCTGCGCCAGCGACGGCAACCACGGCCTGCCGTGGCGGCCGCCGCGCAGACCGCCGGGACGGCGGCATCGATCTATTTGCCGCAGGGTGTCTCCAAGGAAGGACGTACACGAATTG
>CAHJWV010000319.1 GCA_903643055.1 Burkholderiales bacterium
CTGCCGCCCAGGCCCAGGCCGCGGGCGCGCATCATCTCGACGTCTTTGGTGAAGCCGAAGGTGCGGGCCCGCGCGATGTCGCGCTTGTACTGGCCCGAGCCCATGTCGAAAGTGAACTGCTGGCCGGTCTGGTTGACGGCCGGGTGGTTGAAGTCGATCTCGAAGGTCAGCTTGTAGCCATCGAACGGATCGAGCCGCGCCCACTTCAGCTTGTCGCCCTCGCCTTCGCGCACTTCCACCGGCCGCTTGATGCGCAGAAAACGCTTCGGCGCCTTCTGCACCTCGATGCCCGCGCTTTGCAGCAGGTAGACGAAGGACGCCGCCGAGCCATCGAGGATCGGCACCTCTTCGGCGGTGATGTCGACCACCAGGTTGTCGATGCCCAGGCCCGCACAGGCCGACAGCAAATGCTCGATCGTGTTGACCTTCGGCCCGTTCGTGTCGCCCCCCGGCGAGATCGTCGTTGCCATCCGCGTGTCGCTGACGGCCGTCGGGTTCACCGGAATATCAACCGGCACTGGCAGATCGACCCGCCGAAACAGGATCCCCGCGTCAGGCGCCGCAGGCCGCAAAGTCATCTCGACCCGCTGCCCGCCATGCACACCCACCCCGACCGCGCGAGTCAAAGCCTTCAGAGTTCGTTGAGCCAACATGGCCATAATTTTAAAAGCCCCCGAAACACCGCCCAGACAAATCGCCCAACCGCCGCGATAGCGAGAACCTCACGCCCATGAAGGCGCGAGGGTCAGGCGTTGCTCCGATCAGGGAGACAGCGAACCTGCCATCAAGCAACGCCTGAGGGTCCGGCTTCGCCGGCCCGATAGGTGGCGCCCCTTGGGGGCAGGAGCGGTAGCGACTGGGGGGCCTTAATCAATCCGCTTGCTTGCGCAGAAACGCAGGAATCTCGATCTCATCCATCCCATTGCTCGCCAGCGCATCCACCTTCGCCGCCGCCGTGCGGCCATTGCGCCACACGCTCGGCACTTGCATGCTGGCGTAGTCGTGGCCGCCCGGGCCGGTGTGCACCGGCTGGTTCAGCACCGGCAGGTTGTCGGTGCCCGTGCGCTGCATCACAGCGTTATGCACAACCGTCATCGGCGCTTGCTGGCGCAGCTTGGCCGGGCTCAGGCCGGTGGCCACGACCGTCACGCGCAGTTGGTCGCCGAGGCTTTCGTCGTAAGCGGTGCCGTAGATCACATGCGCGTCGTCGGCCGCATAACGGCGGATACAGTTCATCGCATTGCGGCTCTCGCTCAGCTTGAAGCTGCTGCGCCCGGCGGCGATCAGCACCAGCACGCCCCGCGCGCCCGACAGGTCGATGCCTTCGAGCAGCGGGCTCGCCACCGCGCCTTCGGCGGCCTTGGCGGCACGGTCCGGACCGCTGGCAATCGCGGTGCCCATCATGGCCTTGCCGGGCTCGCTCATCACCGTCTTGACGTCTTCGAAGTCGACGTTCACGAGGCCGGGGATGTGGATGATGTCGCTGATGCCGCCCACCGCGTTCTTCAGTACGTCGTTGGCGTGCGCGAAGGCTTGGTCCTGCGTCGCGTCATCGCCCAACACGTCGAGCAGCTTGTCGTTCAGGATCACGATCAGCGAATCGACGTTCGCTTCGAGTTCAGCCAAGCCCGCATCGGCCGCCTTCATGCGGCGGTTGCCTTCGAAGTCGAACGGCTTGGTGACCACGGCCACCGTCAGGATGCCCATTTCCTTCGCGACGCGCGCGATCACCGGCGCCGCGCCGGTGCCGGTGCCGCCGCCCATGCCGGCGGTGATGAAGAGCATGTTCGCGCCCTTGATCGAGTCGCGGATGCGGTCCACCGCTTCTTCGGCTGCGGCGCGCCCCGCTTCGGGCCGTGCGCCAGCGCCCAGCCCGGTGGTGCCGAGCTGGATCAGGTGATGCGCGCTGGAGCGGTTGAGCGCCTGCGCATCGGTGTTCGCGCAGACGAACTCCACGCCCTGCACGCCCTGCGCAATCATGTGGTCGACGGCGTTACCGCCGCCACCGCCCACGCCGATCACCTTGATTTGTGTACCCAAGTCGAATTCTTCGATCATTTCGATAGCCATGTTGGTTGCTCCAATTCTGTTCGCAGTTGCCGATGTATTTGATTCAGTAATCCATAGATTTTTTGATGACCGCGCCGCAGCTCACCTCTGCCCCGAGCCTGCGGTTGTCGACTCAAGCCACAGGGGGATCGTGCCCCGCGTGCAACGCCTTGCCCATCGGTTCGAAGGTGCTGGTTGTCATTGCCGTCCCCTTGTTCAGAAATTTCCCAAAAACCAATCCTTGAGCCGACCGAACAGCGTCTTGACCGACCCTGCTTGATGCGCCGCCTTGATGCCGCGCGCGCGCCCCAACCTCGCCTCTTCGAGCAGACCCATCACCGTGGCCGAGCGAGGGCTGGCCACCATGTCATGAAGTGAACCGTGGTACGTCGGGATGCCCTTGCGCACCGGTTTCAGAAAGATGTCTTCCGCCAGCTCCACCATGCCCGGCATCACTGCGGCGCCGCCGGTCAGCACGATGCCGCTGGACAGCAGTTCTTCGAAGCCGCTCTCGCGGATCACCTGGTGCACCAGCGAGAAGATCTCTTCGACGCGCGGCTCGATCACGCCGGCCAGCGCCTGGCGGCTCAGCATGCGCGGCGCGCGGTCGAGCCGCG
>CAHJWV010000320.1 GCA_903643055.1 Burkholderiales bacterium
TCGACTACAAGAACCTTTCTCAAGCCGACTATCAAGCGGCCTTGGCGGCCGTCGGCCTGCCGACGGAGCTGGCCAAAATGTTGGCCGATTCCGATGCGCGAACCGCCGACGGTGAACTGTTCGATGACGGCCGTCAACTGAGCCAGTTGATTGGCCGCGCCACCACGCCGATCGCCACCACGATCGCTTCAGCCTTGAAGAGCTAACGAAACCGTGGCTCGCAGGGTACCGCCCGGTGCCCTGCGAGCCACGTCAACGGCAAGGCGCAGCTTCGACCGGTTGCGGGCCGAACCTTGCCTTGCCCTTGCACAGTGATGCGTTGCCAACGGCACATCGCGGTCGCCATGCGGCCCCTCAGATCCACGTGATTTCCGTTCGCGGCGATGACGCAAATCGGCATGCAGCAGTGGCTGTGCGTCGGCCAACGCGCCAGCGCCGTCTCGCGTTGATCGCGGTTCATCCCACACACTGACGACGCCAATTTTCGCCAGGCCGCCAACAATGAGCGCACTTGACGCAGGTGTCCCTCAACGGCGCAGGCCTGAGCAACAGGGTTGAAGCTAACAGCGCCAAAGCGCGCGCTCTTCAGGCTGTCGCAAAACGGCGAGTGCATGACCTTTGGCATGTTCCGCCATGGCGCGTGTTGGTTATTCTCGGCGACCCGAATATTTCGGGGCAGGGCCTTGTCGAGTCAGGTCGCGTTGTTGCGCGAGCGCTGGGCTTCCCGTTGAACGAGAAAGATCCCGGCGCGAGTGCGGCGACTGAAGTCATCGCGAAACCGGACACAGGGAGTTGAATCCATGAGTGAAAAATTGGATGGCGAAAGCCATGGGATGCGTGCGCGCCTGCTGTCGATTTCCGCGCCTTATGGCCGCGCCCAACCGGTCAGAAGCGTCACGCAGCTGAGCCTGACCTTGTGCCTGTGGCTTGCCAGTTATGCCGCAGGCTTGGCCTTCAGCGGCCGCTCGTCATGGGCCTTTGCTGTCGCAGCGCCCATGGCTGCCGCTTTCGTCGTCAGGCTGTTCATGGTGCAACACGATTGCGGCCACCGGTCATTCTTCCGCTCGCATCGGGCCAATGACATCGTTGGCTTCTGGCTCGGCGTGTTGACGATGACGCCCTACCAATGCTGGCGTCGCTTTCATGCGCAGCACCACGTCAATTCCGGCAACCTCGATCGGCGCGGCCAGGGCGACATCGTCACCTTGACCACGCACGAATACGAGGCCTTGACGCCGGCCGGCCGGCTTCGCTATCGCCTCTATCGGCATCCGCTGGTGCTGTTGCTGATCGGCCCGCCGTTGCTGTTCATCGTGCGCCAGCGCACCACCTTCAAGGTGCCCGCCGGCTGGAAGGCCGAGCGCCGCAGCGTCCACCTGACCAACGTGTTCGTTGTACTGCTGCTCGCCATGGCGTGCTGCTTTTACAGCCCGGCCTTGGTGCTCGGGTTTCATCTGGCCGTGATGTCAATGGCGGCGATTGCCGGCGTGTGGCTCTTCTATGTGCAGCATCAATTTCCAGATGCCTATTGGCAACGCGACGGCGAATGGGAGTCATGGCGCGCGAGCATGGAGGGGGCCACCTACTATGAGTTGCCCGGGGCGCTGCGCTGGCTCACCGCCAACATCGGCTTGCATCACATCCATCACCTCGATGCACGCATCCCGAACTATCGGCTGTACGAATGTTTTCAGCGGCACCCGGAGTTCGCCAACCCGCCGCGCATCACGCTGCGTGAAAGCTGGGGCTGCCTGAAGCTTCGGCTGTGGGATGCCGCTTCGGGCCACATGGTGCCGCTGCCACGCACGGGCCGCGGGGTCTGAGAGGCCATCGTCATGAACCTCTCAGACCTGTTCCATCTGACCTGTGGCTTCGCGGTGGGTTACCTGATCGCCAGCCTCGTCGAGTCGGCGATGCACCAGCATGTGTCGGATGCGCCGAACAAGACCGTCAAGCGCTGGGAGCGCTTTCCACAACTGTTCCGCTATCTGATCCGCACGCGTTATTCACACCATGTCGTGCATCACCGGCGCACCTTCAAGCAAGACCATGTCACGCAGTTCCGCAGTGACACCGAACGCGAAGCGCTCGATCTGGAACTGGCCGATCGCGGCCACCATGGCCACATCATCCAGCGCTCGCTTTATGCCGTTCGCCTGCATGGCAGCGGCACCTTGGTCTTCATCGCGCCACTGCTGCCGGCGATTCCGTTGACGGCGTGGGCGCTCGGCGTGTGGGGCACGGTCGGCAGCTGCCTGGCGCTGGCACTGCCGCCGCTGTTCAGCCATTTCATCCATGTGTATCTGCACATGCCGCATGAGCGGGCTCTGCGCGAGGCGCCGCCGGTGACGGCGTGGCTGCTGAAGCAGCGTTACTTCCGCGCGATGGCACGCAACCATTACATGCACCACCGCTATGTCGCTTCGAATTTCAATCTGGTGTTGGGCGGCGATCACCTGCGCAGGCGTTACCGTGCACCGGCCGAGAATGACCTGTGTGAGATGCAACGCCTGGGCCTTCGCATTGATTGAGCCCGGCGCCTTCAGCCCTTTGAGCCCTTTCTGAGAAAGTTGTCCATGAACCTGATCTTTCGAATGTTGTGGGTGTGGCTGTTGTCGCTGCGGCGCGAGCGCCTGCCGGTAGGCGTCTCCGAGAGCCGCTTGCGCCTGATCACCTTGCCCAACGATCTCGACCTCAACCTGCACATGAACAACGGCCGCTACCTGACGATCGCCGATCTGTCGCGCATCGATCTGTTCCTGCGCACGGGCCTCGCCACGGTGATGCGAAAGGAGCGCTGGGCGCCGATCATCTCGGAGCACACGATGAGCTACAAGCGTTCGTTGAAGCTCTTCCAGAAGTTCGAGGCCGTGATGCAGCTGACCCATTGGGACGAGCGCTGCTTCTACATGAGCCATCAATTCCTGGTCGGCGAGCGCCTGGTGGCCGAAGGGAAGTCGGTCGGCGTGATCCGCGGGCGCGACGGTGTCGTCGCCCCCGAGACCGTGCTGCAGCGTTTGCGGCAAGAGCGAGGCATCGCATGAACGCGGCGGCCTTGAGCGCTTTGAGCCAGTCCGGTTCGGCCTGGTCGGCTGCGCAAGCCACCGACTTCATGGCACGGCTGCGCAGCGAGCTGCGCGAGTCCGGCGCATTCACCGGGGATGCGGCGGGTTATTGCCGGCGCACGCTGTGGGTGTTGTTGGTGACGGCCATCGTCTGGTGGGCGTTTATCGAGATCGGGCACGGGCCAATGCGCTGGGCCATCGCCTTGCTGGCAGGCTACATCGGCGTGCAGGCCTCAGCGATCGGCCACGAAGCGGGGCATGGCGCCGTCACACGCGACCGCGCGCTGGCGTGGCGGGTGGGCCGCTTCTTCATGACTTGGCTGGTCGGTGCGTCTTACAGCGCCTGGGTCGAGCGGCATGGCGCGCATCACCTTCATCCCAACTCACGCAAAGACCCCGATGTTCGGCCTTCGCTCTTCAACTTCAATGAAAGCGATGCAGCGGCGGCGCAGGGCTTGGCGGCCTGGTGCACTCGCCATCAGCACCAATTGCTGATTCCGCTGTCTTCGATGATGGGTTTCTCGCTGAAGCTGGCGGGCTGGAAACACGTGCTGCGCCAGCCGGTGGTGCGATGGTTGGACCTCGCACTGCTGATGCTTCACGTGGCCTTTTGGATCGCGCTGCCGGCGGTATGGATCGGCCTGGGCAACGCGCTGCTGAACTACGCGTTGATGACCTGGGTCGAGGGTGCTTATCTGGCTTTCGTGTTTCTCGCCAATCACCTCGGTGGCCCGACCCTGGAAGAGGCCAGTGCCTGGCCGCCTGCGTTGCGCCAGATCGTCACGGCGCGCAATCTGCCGAACCGTCCCTGGCTCACCCATCTGTGCATCGGCCTGAACACCCACATCGAGCATCATTTGTTCGGCCACCTGCCTGCAACCCGTTTGCCGGATGCGCGCGCGATCACCCGCCGCCTGTGCCTCAGCCACGGTGTGCCTTACCAGGAGTACACGGTTGGCCAGGCGTTTGCCGAGGTCCAGCGCTGCAATCGGCGCATGGCCGAGATCGCGCGAGAGGCCCATCGCGCGCGCCATGCTGCTCGCCGCAAGCTGAGTTGCTGAGGCCTTGCGATGGGCGCGCTGACTCGTGTGGATGCTTGGATCGGCCGGCTTGACCGCTGGTATTTCGCTTATCACTGCTGGCGAAACCGGCGCTCCCCGCCGATGTTCCATCTCGGCTGGGGCAGCCACGAGGCGCTGGCTGCCGTCAACGGGCACTGGCAAGCGCCGGGGGCACCGGGCGAGCCCGAGATCCAATGGGAAAGCCCGTGGACATTGAATGTGCAAGGCCTGTGGGTTCGCAATGGCAGCTTCGTCACGCCCGCCCATCGCGAGCATCTGCCATTGGAATCGCGCACCGCTTACTTCCGCTTCATTCGGCCGTCGGGCCCGGCGGCCAGCGCGGCGGTGCTGCTGACACCGACCTCGCGTGAAGTGGGCGTCGAAGGGCGGATGCCGATTGCCCGTGCGCTTGCAAAGCAGGGCATTTCGACCGTGCTGCTGGAAAGCCCGTTCATGGGCCGCAGAAAGCCGCAGGCACAGCACGGCTCGACGCTGTCTTATTTCTCTGACTTCCTGGTCTTGAGCGCGGCCTGCATCGAAGAGTCGCGCAGCCTGCTGGCCTGGCTGGCGCGGCAATCGTTCGGCGCGTTATGCATCGGCGGCATCAGCAAAGGCGGCTACCTGGCCACCGTGGCGGGGCTGCGTTCACCGGTGCCGGTGCGCGTGGTGTCGCTGCTGGCGCCGCACAGCGGCGTGCCGGTGTTGCTTGAAGGCCTGCTGGGAACCTTGTGCGACTGGCCTTTGCTGCAGCAAACCAGTGGGTCCGATGCGCCGGTGCGCGAACAAATGGAAGCCCTCTTCGAGCGGACCAGCCTCGAGCATTTGCCGCCACCAGATCTGCAGCGGCCCTTGACGATGATCGGCGCTCGGCAAGACCGTTATGTTCCTGCCGGCTCCTATGAGCGCATGCAGCGCCATTGGGCCGGTGTGGCCACGGTGCATTGGCTGGGCGGGGGGCATGTCAGCAGCATCGCCGAGCGCAGCCACCTGATCGATGCCCTCACCGAAGCGCTGCAACCCCGACCGCCTATTCTTGTGAAAGCCATGCCATGACCGCCTCATTCCCTCGGCTTCCGCCGCCGCTACCGGCTCACTTCACCGAGCCGGCCCGGCCTTGGGCCACCGCACTTTTTCTGGCTTACGCACTCGGCTTGTCGTTCGGCCCAGGCCTGCTGGCTTACCTGCTGGTGGTGTTCAGCGGATGGAGCCTTGCCATGCAGGTGTTGCCCGTCGCGGCGCTGTCGATGGTGGCCGGCTTTGGCTTTTATGTGATGGGTACCGTCGCACACGAGGGCTTTCATTTCACGCTCGCGCGCAACAAGCGGATCAGTGCGCTGCTCGGCGTCGGGTTCAGCTCGGCCGTGTTTGCATTCTTCGGCCTCGGCTTCTATCTGATCCACAGCCGCCACCATCGCCATACCAACCAAGCCGATGACCCGGATCACCAACTGTTTTCGCGCTTCACGAGCACCTGGCAGCGCCTGCTGGTGCTGCGCCTGGTGAACAACCGTGGCTATCTGAAGTTGCTGGTCGGCTTGATTCGGCGGGGCGAGCTGCCCCCGGGCATGCACACCGTGTTCAGCCTGAAGGAGTTGCGGTGGCTGGCGTGGGCCAATGTCTTGGCGCAGTTCGGGTGGATTGCCGTCTATGCCGGCTTGTTTGCCATCGATCCGATGCTCGGTCTGTGCGTGGTCGTGCTGCCTCACCTGGCAACGGCCGTGGTCAGCGCTGCGATCGTCTTCGTACAGCACGGTGACACCGGTGACCAGCCCTGCAACAACTCGCGCAGCCACGCGTCGCCTTGGGCGACCCTGCTGATGGGCGGAACCAACTACCACCTGGAACACCACCTTTACCCACGTGTGGCCTGCTGGCGCCTGCCGCAAGTTCACCGCTTGCTGATGGCCAGCGACTGGACGCGGCACCACCCGCCGCTGGTCGAGCCACGCTTCTTGGCGGCGTTTGGATTGATCAGCAGCCGTCGCCGCTATGGCATGGGCAGCGAGGCCCGTGACGCCCGGCCCGACACCGGCCTTTCTCGCGCGTCTGGATAAGGCTTCGCATTCGGCGTCAAATTGACAACACGCTGTAGCCCTTGCACACCATCGCGCACCCAGCCAGGCGGTAGGATGCCGCGATGAAATTAACGCCTGAAGTATGGGCTGTGGTCTTTGCGGGGCTGGCATTCATCTTGGGTCTGCTGATCGTTCGACAACGATCGAAGCGAACGCGCAGCGTGGGTCGCAAGATCGGAAATGTTCCAGCCAATCTGCGCTTCTCGTGCGCGGGTTGCTCACAGCAATTCACTCATTCGCGCCGCACGCTCGGTGCGTGGGAGCGCGGCGCGCGCCGCTTCTATTGCAATGCCTGCCACACCAAATGGCAAGGCGCGCAATCCATTCGCGGCCCGAGTGCCGAAGTCTTGACGCGCGGCTCGGTGGAGCCGCCGCCGTCGGGCGGGGCTGCAAAAAACGCGCTGCAAAAGAGCGGCTGCCTCGGCGTGATTGTTCTGCTGCTGGGCCTGCCGGCGGCCGTGGCCTTCGGGTTGATGCACTGGCCCCAAGCCCACGCCCGAGCTTCGCGCGCCACCAGCGCGGTCCTGCCCCCTGCGGGCGTTGCAGCGAATCGGCTCATGCCACCTTCGCCGGCTTCTCGCCGGGGCGCCTGACCCGGTTGCGCCGGGTACCGATTCTTGCGCAACCTCAGCGAAGCTGACCCGATGGACACACTGACAGCAGAGTCATTGCTGTCGGCCCTTGTCTCGGCAGAAAAAGCCTGGGCCTGCCCTTGAGCCTTAAGTCTTGGGCGATGCGGCTCGCCGCCTTGCCCACCCCCATCTCTCCCATCCAACGCATCACTTTCAGTCATTGCCTTCTTGTTCTGAGCGCGCGTCAGTGCTAGCGTAGCCAACTTCCAAAGTCGGAGGGCCGATGGAACGACCAGGCGAGTGTCGAAGTCAGCTGTCACCGGAGCGCCGAAACAATGCGCTGGAGGGCATCGTTACGCGGCCGGTCGAGGCCGGTGATCATGGCTTTCTGGGGTCGCTCTATGCGTCGTCGCGCAGTGCCGAGATGGCCCGCACCGGCTGGACGCCCGACGAATGCGAGGCCTTCCTGGCCCATCAGTTCGAGCTGCAGCATCGCTACTACCTGGAACAGCACGCTGATGCCCAATTCTTGTTGCTGCTGCGCGGCGAGCGGCCGATTGGCCGCCTTTATTGGCGGGAGCACGAACACGCGCAAGGGCAAGGGCACGAAGCCAGCCTGATCGATATCACGCTGCTGCCTGAAGAGCGCGGCCGGGGCATCGGCAGTGCGTGGATGCAGCAGCTCACCGCGCGTGCCGATGGCGAGGGCTTGACGGTCGGTTTGTATGTGGAGCCTGACAACCCGGCGCTGCGGCTCTATCAGCGATTCGGCTTTCAGGCCACGTCAGATAACGGCGTGTATGTGCGGATGATTCGCCACCCGCAGGCCGCACCCGCCGCGGCCCATCACGCCGTGGCGGCGCGGCACCCGGTGGAGTCTTGCGCACGATGAGCATTCCCGACGAAGAGCGCCTGCGAGGCGATGTAGGCCGCACCTATGGGTTCGGCGTCACGGTCTGGGCGGCAGAGCGTATTTCGCTGACGCTGGCCGAGGTGATCGAAGGCCGGCCGATGAGCGCACGCTACCGCTGCTACATCGCGTGTTTCGTTTTGCCGCAAGGCCTGGCACTGCCGCAGCTGAGCGGTGAGCTCAGTGCGGGCGATGAGGTCTGGCCTGATTTGCTGCTGACGCCCACCTTGCCCGATGCGCAAGGGCGCGCGCGCATGCAGGCGGTGTTTCATTGCCTGATTCCCCAGACGGAGGCCCGTACCGAGACTTCTGTCTGACTCTGCATCGCATGCCGCGATGCCAACCTTGAACTGGAGTAGCCATGAGTGACCCGTTTCTCGGAGAGATCAAGATGGTGGCGTTCAATTTCGCACCGGTGGGATATGCCTCATGCGATGGAGCGGCCTTGTCGATCGCACAGAACAATGCCTTGTTCGCATTGCTCGGCACGACCTACGGCGGCAATGGCCAGAACAATTTTCAGCTGCCGGATTACCAGGGCCGCACTGCGATTGGCGCCGGAGCCGGTGCGGGCCTGACGCCAGTCACGCAGGGCGAAAAGGCCGGCAGCGAAAACGTCACGCTGACCACCAGCCAACTGCCGCCGCATGCGCACACCGTGGGCCTGACAGTGTCGGCCACGCCCACCAACCCATTGACCTCACCGACCAGCACGAACAACGTGCTGGGCGCCTCGCCGAGCAATGGCCAGACGAGCGCTGCCATCTGGTCGAGCCAGGTGAAAGACCCGATCAGCCTGGCGCCATCGAACTCAGGGACGACCGGCAGCGCCACGCCGGTCGGCATTCGGCCGCCACAACTTGGCACGAACTTCATCATCGCGCTTCAAGGCATCTTCCCTAGCAGACAGTGACACCACGCAGCGGCGAGAGAAAAGTCGCTGCGTAAGATCAGCGTTAGCAAAACAGGCGCTCGCCACCCGGCAAGCGCCTCGCCTTTGGAACCCAAGGAGCCTGATTTGTCGAAGCGCACGCAGTTTCATTTCATCTCCGGCCTGCCACGATCAGGCTCGACCCTGCTCGCCGCCTTGCTGCGCCAGAATCCGCGTTTTCA
>CAHJWV010000321.1 GCA_903643055.1 Burkholderiales bacterium
CTGCGCACTGAGCATCCGGCGGATCGCCTCGTAAAGCACGCGGCGCCCCTGCAGCCCCGGATACTCGGCCAGGGTCTCGACGCGGTAGCGCTCGAACAGGGTGATCTCGGCCAGATCCTCGATGCGGAGCAGGCCGGAACGCACGCCATCGTCGATGTCATGCGCGTTGTAGGCGATCTCGTCGGCCAGATTGCAGAGCTGGGCTTCCAGCGAAGGCTGGAGGCGATCGAGAAAGCGGCGGCCGACGCCATCCGGCTCGACCGCTTCGAGCCGCTCGGCGTTGGCGCGCGAGCAGTGCTTGAGGATGCCTTCCCGCGTCTCGAAACTCAGATTAAGGCCGTCGTACTGAGGGTAGCGATGCTCGAGTTCGTCGACCATGCGCAGGCTCTGCAGGTTGTGCTCGAAGCCGCCGTGATCGGCCATGCAGGCATCGAGCGCGTCCTGCCCGGCATGGCCGAACGGCGTGTGGCCGAGGTCATGCGCCAGCGCGATCGCTTCCACCAGGTCTTCGTTGAGTTGCAACGCGCGCGCGATCGAACGCCCCAGTTGCGCGACCTCGAGCGAGTGCGTCAGGCGCGTGCGGAACAGGTCGCCTTCGTGGTTGAGGAACACCTGCGTTTTGTAGACCAACCTGCGAAACGCTGTGGAATGGACGATGCGGTCGCGGTCGCGCTGAAACGCATTGCGCGTTGGCGCCGACGGCTCGGAGTGTCGGCGCCCGCGCGACTGCGCAGGGTCGCAGGCATAACGGGCCAGCACCGTCATCGGGGTTTCGCCGCGCAGTTCAAGCACCGCCCGACGCGGCCAGCACGTCGCGGACCAGCGCATCGGGTGCGGCGCGCACTGCGGCCTTGCCGGGACCTTCGAGCAGCACGAAGCGGATCTCGCCGCCTTCCGACTTCTTGTCCAGGCGCATCAGCTCCAGATAACGCTCGGCACCGAGCGCCGGCGCCTTCACCGGCAAACCGGCGCGCGCGATCAGCGCCGTCAGTCGCACGACAAAGGCTTCGTCGACACCGCCCAGCAGCGCCGACAAACGTGCCGCCATCACCATGCCGCAGCCGACGGCCTCGCCATGCAACCACGCGCCATAGCCAAGGCCCGACTCGATTGCATGGCCGAAGGTATGGCCGAAATTGAGGACCGCGCGCAAGCCGCTTTCGCGCTCGTCCTGACCGACCACCTCGGCCTTGATCTCGCAACAGCGCTTGACTGCATGTGCCAGCGCCGCCGGATCGCGCGCGACGAGATCGTCGACGTGCATTTCGATCCAGTCGAAGAAGGCCATGTCGTAGATGGGCCCGTACTTGATGACCTCGGCCAGCCCCGCGCTGAGTTCGCGCGGCGGCAACGTCGCCAAGGTGCCCAGGTCGCACAGCACGAACTGCGGTTGATAGAACGCGCCGATCATGTTCTTGCCGAGCGGATGGTTGATCGCGGTCTTGCCGCCCACCGACGAATCGACTTGGGCCAACAAAGTCGTCGGCACCTGGACAAACGGCACCCCACGCATGTAGCTGGCAGCTGCAAAGCCGGTCACGTCGCCAACCACGCCGCCGCCGAGGGCGAACAGGACTGTCTTGCGATCACAGCCGTGGGCCAGCAACGCATCGAAGATCAGGTTGAGCGTCGACCAGTCCTTGTGCATTTCGCCGTCGGGAAGCTCGAGCAGATGAACGGTCCGAAAGCGTGCCGTGAGTACCGCCTGCAAACGCTGCGCGTACAACGGCGCAACCGTCGTGTTGCTGACGATCAACGCGCTGGTCGCCCGCGGCAGGTGGTCGTAGGCATCGGCTTCGTCGAGCAGCCCGTTGCCGATCAGGATCGGATAGCTGCGATCGCCGAGTTGAATCTCGACACGTTCCGTGGAAGCGTTCAAAAGCATGATGGACCGAGTTTAGGCCCAGCCCCGAACCGCCTCAGCCGCCCTGCCGGTCCGGTTGCGGTCCGGGTACGACAATGCCAGCCAGCTCGAGTTGCATCACGATGATGTTGACCAAGGTGGCCAGCGATGGCCGGCCCGTGTCGACCACATCGTGGGCAGTCTCGCGATACAGCGGATCGCGTGCGGCATGCATCTCGCGCAGACGGCCGAGCGGATCGGCAACTTGCAGCAAAGGCCGTTTGACGTCATGGCGCAGGCGCCGAAACAGATCTTCAGGCGCCGAGCGCAGATAGATCACGTGAAAGTGCGTATGCAGCTGCGCGCGGTTGGCCTCCCGCAGCACCGAACCACCACCGGTTGCGATGACACCAGTCGCATTTGTTGCAAGGTCGGCAATCACCGCCTGTTCGACATCGCGAAAATTGGCTTCCCCTTCGCGCTCGAAATAATCGCGGATCGAGCAGCCAATCCGCTGCTCGATGATCTGGTCGCTGTCGACAAAAGGAAGCTGCAAGCGCTGTCCCAAACGCCGGCCCACAGCAGATTTTCCGGCGCCGGGCAGGCCGACGAGTGCGACCGCCATGCGGTAGCTGGCAACAACGCCCGCGCTCAGCGCGCAGCGTTGCGGTCAGTGATCATTTTGGGCGTGATGAAAACGAGCATTTCGGTCTTGTTGTACGTGCGATTGCGAGTGCGGAACAGTGCACCGACATAAGGCACCTCACCCAGCACCGGCACGCGCGATTCGTCATTCTGTTCGGTGAGTTCGAAGATACCACCGATGACCACCGTACCACCGTTCTCAACCAGCACCTCGGTCTGCACGTGCTTGGTGTTGATCGCAAAACCGGCGGTTGTTGCCTGACCTACGGTGTCCTTGTTGACATCGAGCGTCAGGATGATGTTGCCCTCGGGTGTGATCTGCGGGGTCACTTCGAGCTTCAAATTCGCCTTGCGGAAGGCAATCGAAGTCGCGCCACTCGACGTTGCCACTTGGTACGGCAATTCGGTCCCCTGCTCGATCAACGCCTTGGTCTGGTCGGCAGTGACCACTCGCGGGCTGGATACAACCCGGCCTTTGCCATCAGCTTCAAGCGCAGAAATCTCAAGGTTCAACATGCGCGAGAAACTCGAATTGAACAGCGAAATTGCGAACGTACCGGGCGCCTGCCCGCTGCCGCCCGGGCTGGTGGCAGGAAGATTGATGAAGTTTTGGTTGGTGAACGTCGTGAGAGCGCTGCCAGGCGTTGAGGCCGTAGCTGCGGTTACAACGGGCATAA
>CAHJWV010000322.1 GCA_903643055.1 Burkholderiales bacterium
GAGCCCAGCGTGCGGTCATCCGGGTGAACCAGCGCTTCGATTGTTTCGGTGGGAATGGCCGCCGCTTCGGGCAGGCCGAAGAGCCGGCAGAACTGCGGTGTGGCCATCAGCATTTGGCTGTCGATATCGACCGAGAACACACCGATGCCGCCAGCTTCCTGGGCCAGCCTGAAATGCCGGTTGACCTCATCGAGATCGGATTCGGCCCGCTGCCGCGCGATCTCGGCCAGCTTGCGTTGATGGATGTCCAGCAACACGCCGGGAAAGCGCACCGCCTGGCCCTGGCGATCGAGTTCGACCCGGCCATTGGCTTCCACCCACAACCATGCGCCATCGAGCTGCTGCACGCGGTATTCGGCGCGGTACGGGCCGCCGCGGCCAAGCGCCTGCGCGATCAGGCGATTGACCTCGTCGATGTCATCGGGGTGTATGGACTGCTTGACCTGCGACAGCGGCAGCCCCTGCCCGAGCCGCACGATGTCGATCGCGAAGGTGCGGGCGAACCGCTCGTCGCCGGCGAAACGGTCTTCGACGATGTTCCAGATCCAGGTGCCGATCACGGCCCCGGCGTCCAGTGCCAGCTCAAGCCGTTCATGCGCCAGCCGGATCGTCTTTTCCGATTCGGCCAGTGCCTGCGCATTGCGCACCCGCTGCGTGGTTTCGCTGACGATGCACATCACCCCGGCGACCGCGAAGGCTTCGTCGCGCACCGCCGAATACGAGATGTCGAAGAACACGTCTTCGAGGTAGCCGTGGCGTTCGATCTGGAACGGCCGGTCGACGGCAGAGATCGTCTCACCGGTCTCCCGTACCTTGGACAGCAGCGGCTCCAGATCCGGCCAGGTCTCGCGCCAATACTCGATCGCCGGTCGGCCGAGCGCATGCGGATGCTTGTTGCCGATCGTCGGCGAGTACGCGTCGTTGTACAGCGCGACGAACTCGGGGCCCCAGAACAACACGATCTCGGCCGCGGCCGGCAGCATCAGATCGATCGAGGTTTTCAGGCTTTGCGGCCAGCGATCAATCGGGCCGAGCGGGCTGTTGGCCCAATCGAGATCGCGAATGAACTTAGCGGTTTCGCTGCGGCCAGAAGGCCAATGAGGGATGTGCTCGTTGCTGGCTGCCATGGAATGTCGGGGTCCTTGCCGATGTGCCGAAAGCCCGCACGCTTTGATCGAACGGCGATTATGCGGGGCACCTTCCACACCCCGCAGGCCCTGGCGGCAAGCCCCTGCACCGCTCGCCGATCAGCGCTCGATGCGGATCAGCTTGCCGCCATCAGTCAACAGATAAAGCCAGCCGTCCGGGCCCTGGCGCACGCAGCGGATGCGTTCCTTCAGGTCGGCGAACAGCTTTTCGCGTGACACCTCGACGTTGCCCTCAAGCACCACGCGCCACAGCGCCTGGCCGGCCAATGCACCCAGAAAGATGTTGCCCTTCCATTCGGGGAAACCGTCGCCGGTGTAGAACGCCAGGCCCGACGGTGCGATCGACGGCGCGGGCACCGCGACCGAAGCATCCGGCCAGCGGCTGACCGGCTCGATGTAAGTCGGCGCATGAACGCCGCCACCGCCGCCAATCTGGCAGTTCGCGGTCGTCACGCCGTAGTCGCAGCCATAGCTCTTGTTCGGCCAGCCGTAGTTGCCGCCGGCACGAGCAATGTTGAGTTCATCGCCGCCTTGCGGGCCATGCTCCAGCTCCCACAGTTCACCGGTCGTCGGGTGGATCGCCGCGCCTTGCGGATTGCGGTGGCCGTAGCTCCACAGGCCCGGTTTCGCGCCCGCGCCGAAGTTCGGGTTGTCGCTGGGAATGCTGCCGTCGCGGTTGATGCGAACCACCTTGCCGAGGTGCGTGCTGAGGTCTTGCGCGGGCGTGAACTTCTGGCGTTCGCCGAGCGTCACGAACAGCGTCTTGTCGGCACGGAACGCGAGGCGCGAGCCGAAGTGGCCGTCACCGGGCACCTTGGGCAGCTGCCGGAAGATTGGTGTCATCGACACATCGAGCAACTGCGTGCCGACTAGCCGCCCCCGGTTGACGGCCGTGCCGGCGAGGCCGCCGCCGCCCGATTCGGAATAGCTGAAGTAGACCCAGGGCGTGGTCGCGAAGTCGGGATCGATCACCACATCGAGCAGGCCGCCCTGGCCATTGGCGATCACCGAGGGCACACCGGCCAGCAGCGGCGATTTGGTCTTGCCATCCTTGCTCAGGAGCACCATCGATCCGGCCTTCTGCGTGATCAGCATCCGGCCGTCCGGCAGGAACGCGAGGCTCCAAGGAGATTCCAGCGACGCATTCAGCACGGTCGCCTTGGCCGGCTTGGCGGGTGCAGGTGCAGGTGCGGGTGCGGGTGCAGGTGCAGGTGCAGGTGCAGGTGCAGGTGCAGGTGCAGGTGCAGGTGCAGGTGCAGGGCTGGGTGCCGGCGTGATGGTGCCACCGCCGCCAGCGGGCGGGCCGCTCGGAGCGGGCTGCGATGGCGCATCGTCGCCACCGCCGCACGCCGACAGCGCGAAAGTGGCTGCGGCAAGTACGGAAACCCAACGACCCAGGCGAGGGCCGGCTTGCGGCTCGAAGCGTGGAGCGTCAACGCAGTTCGCTGGAAGAGAGAAGGTGTTTTTCATCTGCGGTATCCAAGTGAGCGGGCCCGAACGAATCGGGTGCGCTGGGTGTTTCAAGGAGGGCGGTCAAGCGTGGCGGGCTGGGTGACGGAGACCGAGTATGCCGATGCGTCGCTCATGTGGTGATTCTCATGGTGCGCATGGCGTAATCACTGAGGCGGTGAACGATCGCACGGCGGCGTGAGGTGGGCGATCAAGTCGGGCGAGACCCGGCCGATATGCGGCCAAGGCTTACACCTTGTTGCTTGGTGACAGGGGCCTGTTGTTGCGGTTGCCGCAGGGGAGACGCTGTTGGGTGAGAAACGCGGAGGGCGCCTGCAGGGTCGTCGGCAGAGGCTTGGCCGCGACAGCGTTGCTGCGTTCACGCGCGCCGGTCGAGTGGGCGCAGAACGCCCGCGGCCAGACACCACACCCCACATGCGGCCCGCCGCTTTGGCGTCGGGCGGCCCGCTGTGAATGGTTTTCGTGCGGCCTGGTTTGCGCCCGGCTGGTGCTGGCTGCTGCTGGTGGCGTGGGTCTACCCGAATGCGCACGCAGCAGATGAGCATTTGGCGAAGGCCGAGATGGTCTTCAACTTGATGCTGTTTGTGGACTGGCCCGCCGCTGCCTGGACGGGAACAGCTGCCGCTGCGCCGGAGTCGCTGACGCTGTGCGCAAGCCATGCCAGCGTGTTGCTCGCACCGCTGCTGAGCCTGCACGGGCGCCGGTTGCGCAGCCTGCAGCTGAATGTACGGAGGCTGGCAGAGGGCCTTTCGTGGGCGGGGTGCCAGGCGGTGTATGCCGATGCCCCGCTGGTGCGCGCCATCGGGCCGGTGAGGCCGGTTTCCCGCAGTGATTCCAGCGTGGGCCCGAACTCGGTGTTCGTGATCGGGGACGAAGGCGCCGGGCTGTCTTTCACCCCTGCGGTGCTGCTGCGCCGATCGGGCCCGGACATCGTCTTTGACGTCAACCTCCAGGCCGCCCATGCGGCGGGCCTTCAATTCAGCTCCAAGCTCCTGCGGCTGGCGCAAACGGTGAAGAGAGACTGATGAAACCTGAACGCCGCCGCGACCCCTTCCGAGTCAAGCTCGGTCCGCAACTGGGCCGCCGCATGATGCGTGCGGTGGTGCTGAGCGTCAGCGCAGCGCTGCTGGTGTCGACGCTGATTTTCGATGTCTTTGTGTTTGTCTCGCTGCGCTCGCAGATGGTCGATGACCTGACTGCGCAGGCGCGCATCGCCGCAGGCAACAGTTCGGCCGCGCTGCTGTTCGGCGACGTGGCTGCCGCATCGCAAACGCTGACCGGCCTGCAGGCCTCGGCCGCCATCGAACGCGCCGACCTGCTGGATGCGCAGGGCCGCATCGTTGCGAGCTACACCGCCGCGGGCAGCGCCCCCCGACGCGTTGAAACGCCGGTGGTGGCGGGCGACGAAGGCCATGCCTTCATCGAAGACCAGCTGCATGTCTTCGAGCCGGTGCGCGAGGGCGAGCGCGCGGTGGGCCATGTGCATCTGGTGGCGAGCCTGCAGGCCTTGTATCGGCGCATCGCGGTGTACGTGGCGATCAGCTTCGTGGCCGGCGTGGTGGCTTTCGGCCTGGCTTATGCCGTCGTGATCGGCATTCGACGCGATCTCGATGGCACCGAGCAGCGGCTCGATTACCTCGCTTATTACGACCCGGTGACGGGCTTGCGCAACCGCCATGCGGCCAACGAGCAGATCGAGCGTTTGATCGAAACGGTGGGCCGCACCAGCGATGGCTTTGCGCTGCTGTTGATCGACCTCGATGACTTCAAGGTCGTCAACGACACGCTGGGCCATGTGATCGGCGATGAGTTGCTGCGCGTGCTGGCTACGCGCCTGACGCCTTTCATGCGGGCCTCCGACATGGTCTTCCGCTATGGCGGTGACGAGTTCGTGATCCTCGCGCCGCGCATCACCGACCGTGTGCATCTGCAATTGCTCGGGCAGGCCGCGATGCTGGCGTTCGAAGAGCCGCTGAAGGTCGGCGTGCATGAGCTGCGGGTGCGTGGCAGCGTGGGAGTGGCGCAGTTTCCCAACGACGCCAAAGATGGCGCTGGCTTGATTCGCGCGGCCGACACCGCGATGTACGAAGCCAAGGGCATGGGCAAGAACACTTATGCGCTGTTCGATTCCGCGATGTACCGTGACGCCGTGCGGCGCATGCACCTGGAAACCGAGCTGCGAGAGGCGGTCGAGCGCAACGAGCTGCGCTTGCTGTACCAGCCGATCATCGACATGCGCACTCAGCAGCTGATGGGCGTTGAAGCGCTGCTGCGCTGGATTCATCCGAAGATGGGCGTGATCTCGCCGGTGGATTTCATTCCGGTGGCCGAATCCAGCGGCAGCATCATCGACATCGGGCAATGGGTGCTGCACACCGCCTGCCAGCAGATGAAGGCCTGGAACGATGCGGGCTACACCGGCTTCTATGTGGCGGTGAACGTGTCGGCACGGCAGATCCGTCGCGGCCTGAAAGATCAGGTCGATGTGGCGCTGGCGGCTTCGGGCATGGACCCGCGCGGCCTGGAGATCGAGATCACCGAGCATTCGATGGTCGAAGACATCGACAGCAATGTCGCGCAACTGGCTGCGCTGCGAGCGATCGGCATTCAAGTGGCGGTCGATGATTTCGGCACCGGCCTGTCTTCGCTGGCTTACCTGAAACGCCTGCCGATCAGCAAGCTGAAGATCGACCGTGCGTTCGTCAAAGACCTGCCCGACAGCAGCGACGATGCAGCGATTGCTTCGGCCATCATCTCGATGGCGCGCAGCCTGTCATTGACGGTGGTGGCTGAAGGCGTTGAAACCGAAGAGCAGCATGATTTCCTGACGGCGCAGGGCTGCCAGTGCGCGCAGGGTTATCTCTACAGCCGGCCGGTGCCGGCCGAGGCCATCGTCGAACTGCTGCAATGGCGGGCCCGCGCGGGCGCCTGGGCCGATGCGCGGGTG
>CAHJWV010000323.1 GCA_903643055.1 Burkholderiales bacterium
GCGCAGCCCGGAAGCTTAGCCGATGCATCCTGGAAACCACGGCCAAGCGCGCGCTGCTGGTAGATTGCGGCGCATGAGCGACATGACCTTTTATTGGCACGACTACGAAACCTTCGGCCGCGTGCCCCGCCACGACCGCCCGGCCCAGTTTGCCGGGGTGCGCACCGATGCCGAGCTGAATGAAATCGGCGACCCGGTGATGGTGTATTGCCAGCCTGCGCCCGACTATCTGCCCGACCCCGAATCCTGCCTGCTGACTGGCATCCTGCCGCAGGCCTGCCTCGCGCAGGGCCTGCCCGAGCATGCGTTTGCCGACCGCATCGAGCGTGAACTGGCCCAGCCGGGCACGGTGGGTGTCGGCTACAACTCGATCCGCTTCGATGATGAAGTGACGCGCCATCTGTTCTGGCGCAACCTGATCGATCCGTATGCCCGCGAATGGCAGAACCAGTGCGGCCGCTGGGATCTGCTCGATGTCGTGCGCGTGACCTGGGCCTTGCGCCCCGAAGGCATCGAATGGCCGCGGCACGACGACGGCCGGCCATCGTTCAAGCTCGAACATTTGACGCAGGCCAACGGCCTGGCCCACGAAGCGGCTCACGATGCCTTGTCGGATGTGCGGGCCACGATCGCCCTGGCCCGGTTGATCAAGCAGCGCCAGCCGCGCCTGTGGGACTTCTGCCTGCGCCTGCGCAAGAAAGACGAAGTCGTCAAGGAGATGGCGATTGCACAAGGCCAGGGGCGGCCCTTCCTGCATGTGTCCGGCATGTACGGCACCGAGCGCGGCGGTCTCGCAATCGTCTGGCCGCTGGCACCGCACCCGACCAACAAGAACGAGGTCATCGTCTGGGATCTGGCTGTCGACCCGGCCGAGCTGTTCACGCTGGATGTCGATGCAATTCGGCTGCGCATGTTCAGCAAGGCCGATGCGTTGCCCGAAGGCGTGACCCGGCTGCCGATCAAGACCATCCACATCAACAAGTCGCCGATCGTCATCGGCAGCCTGAAGACCTTGAGTGCCGAGACGGCACAGAAATGGGGAATCGACGTCGAACAATCGCTGCGCCATGCCGAGCAGGCCGCGCAGCAGGCCCATCTGCTCAATGGCATGTGGCCGGCGGTGTTCGAGCGGCCCGCGCCGCAGCAGCCGGCCGATGTGGACGAAGACTTGTATGGCGGCTTCATCGGAAACGACGACCGCCGCACGCTGCAACGCCTGCGCGGCCTGCCTGGCGAACAGCTGGCCGATAAGCACCCGGCCTTTGCCGACAAGCGGCTCGACGAACTCTTCTTCCGCTACCGTGCACGTAACTTCACACAGACGCTGACCGAGGCCGAGCGGCAGCAATGGATCGAGCATTGCGCCCATCGGCTGCACGATGGCGCCGGTGGTGCGTTGACGCTGCAGGCTTACCTCGAACGCATCGACGCCCTGCAAGAGTCGGCCGAGCAGGCCGAAGACGAACGCGCCCAAGACATCCTCGGCGCGCTGGTCGATTACGGAACCGACATCGCGCCCGAGCGGGGCTGAAATCTGCACCTCATCAAGTTTGAGGAGCGTCGGCTTCATCTCGCACAAATCCTGGGTACAGTTGCGGCCCGCTCGAACCCGACTCCGCACAAGGAGCCAGCCATGTTTCATCGCATGGTGAGGGCGGGTCACAGAGTGTCAGTGCCTTGATCAGCTGATCGGGATGAACGGATGCCGCTTCGACGGAGGTACTCGTCGAAGCGGCATCTTGCTGTTTGATTTTTATTCCATCTTCAATCAGGGAGGGGACTTGGCCTCATTCAAATTCAGTCGTCCCCGGTTCGTCACCGGGGTTGGTTTGTTCGGCGGATTGGTCATGCTGACGGCTTGTTCGTCGAATCAATACATCCCGGTGCATGACAAGGATTCGCCGTCGTTTGCGATGCGAGGCGCCATTCGGCCGAAAGCATGGCAGCGCAATGAGCGCGTGGCGCATGGCATCGAGGTGGGCTACGAGGGCTACCGCGCCAAAGACACGCAGGCTTTGGCGGCAGGGCAGAGCCTGGATCTGGACGGCGGACTGTTTCCGGGCGGAACCGGCACGATCAACGGGCCGGCCAGCTTGAATCATCAGTTCAGCTACCGCCAGCTGCATGTGGCTTATGCGCCGCTGATTCGCTTCGGGACGAATTTCGAACTGGAGCCGCTGGCGGGTGTCGCGCGCAAGCACGTGAAAGTTGAAACGCAGCCGGCAGGTCGGGCGAGTATCAACGTGGTCGATGAATGGCGGACTTCTGCGATTGCCGGCGTGACACCGCGTTGGCGTTTCAATGATTGGCTGGCTGCCGAGGTGCGCTGGACTTACACCGGCGGCACCTCGGAAAAAGGCACCAGCACCGAGGTGGCTGCGGTGCTGAGCCCATCGCCGAACGTCGCGCTGCGTTTGGGTTATGGCTACCGGCGTGAAGACATCGAGCCTTACTACGGTAAGCGGCTGGTCATCCCGGCTTGAATTGGCCGCACGCGTATGAACGATGGTGTCCACCAAACTTTTCGAGGTGG
>CAHJWV010000324.1 GCA_903643055.1 Burkholderiales bacterium
CCACCGCCGGAGCGCGAACCGCCGCCACCGCCGCCGAAGCCGCCACCGCCGCCGGAGCGTGAACCGCCACCGCCACCGCCACTGCCGCCGAAGCCACCCGGACGCTCTTCACGAGGACGAGCCTCATTGACGACGAGCGCACGGCCGTCAAGGGCCTGGCCATTCATGCCGTTGATGGCTGACTGAGCTTCTGCATCAGAGCTCATTTCCACAAAGCCGAAGCCTTTGGAGCGGCCAGTATCACGGTCCATCATGACCTTGGCAGACGAGACGTTGCCAAACTGTGCGAATGCTTGTTGAAGATCCTCGTCGCGAACGCTGTAAGCGAGGTTGCCGACGTAAAGTTTATTGCCCATGGAGAGCGCCTTTCTTTCCTGATGACACAGAGAACAATGTGGAGCTTTTACCTATCCTGAACCATTCAAGCGAAGGCGCTGCATCCATACCGGGAAATTCCATTATCAATTAATTGCGCAAATCGGTGCAAATTATGGAAACCCCTGCAATCAAAGCACGCTTCAAAGTGTTGTTTTGGTGAAGCGCATTGGACTGTCGGGTTTCGATGAGTGCCATCCCTATCTTCGAAATGAAGCCTGGTTTTTGATACGACGGTCGGAAGGCGTTTCGCCTCTGGGCGGAGAAATTCACCAAATTACCGATTTGCTTTGAGTTTCTGACCTCGCATCTGAACGGAGGTAGGGATTTTTTTCAAGATTCAGATCGAACTTCGATGTGTAATCAAAGTAGTGGCGTGGCTGATCGCGATTTTCTCGCTTTGCCAAGCTTGTAAAAGTTTGGGCTACCCACTTTGCGCTCATGAACTCCCGGCGTCGCTGCATTTAATTCCCATGCGCGACGCTGGAGAATAGGGAATGGAAATCTACAAGCCCCTGGTCGCATTGCTCGCGATCGTCAACCCGATTGGTGTCATTCCTTTTTTCATCCATTTCACGGCCGGTTTCACCCGCGTGCAACGCCAACGCACGATCCGGGTAAGCGCATTCAGTGCCTTTGCCGTGATCGCGGTCAGTGCGCTGGCGGGCCTCAAGATCATCGAGTTCTTCGGCATTTCGCTGGCGTCCTTCCAGGTCGGCGGAGGCACCTTGCTGCTGATCTCGGCACTTCAAATGCTGAATGCGCAGCCCGCCGAAACCCGACAAGAAGACGTCACCGAGGGCAACACAAAGGTTGACGCCGGTGACAGCATTGCGGTGGTGCCGTTGACCATTCCGCTGCTGACTGGGCCCGCGACCATTTCGACGATGGTGATCTACGCCGACAAGACACGGCATTGGTGGGAACTGGCTTACCTGGTCGGCTATGGCGTTGTGATCGGCTTCGCGGTGTGGGCCGCTTTCAGCCTCTCCGGGCGGATTGCACGCGTGCTAGGCACAACCGGCATCAACGTGATGACGCGTCTGATGGGCTTGATCCTCGCCGCCCTGGCGGTGGAGGTGATGTCAGATGGCCTCATCAAGCTATTCCCGATTCTGGCAAGTTCGTTGAAATAACTGAATAAATGAACGGAAGATAACGACAGGAATTTTTCTTGCCATAACAGTCGCCAAGGCATCGCCCGATGGCATGAGTGCTCCTGCCTTTTGCCTTGGCCAAAGGCTTTCGGATCAGTTGGATGCAGGCACACGATGAGTCGCTTGTTGGTGCATTGGTACGGTTTGTTGCGAAGTGCCCGGGCAGGCTCGCAGGGCCGCAAGGCTAGACTCCGCATGCCTATGCAAAGCCGCCATTTGTGAGTCACCCCTCTTACGACTATGTCATTTGTGGCGCCGGCACGGCGGGTTGCTTGCTGGCCAATCGTCTCAGTGCGGACGCCAGCCAGCGGGTGCTGTTGATCGAGGCGGGCGGCAATGACGACTACCTCTGGATCCACATCCCGGTGGGTTACCTGTATTGCATCGGCAATCCGCGCACCGATTGGATGTATGGCACCGATGAAGAAACGGGGTTGCACGGCCGTGCGCTGCGCTATCCGCGTGGCAAGGTGCTCGGCGGCAGCTCAAGCATCAACGGGATGATCTACATGCGCGGCCAGGCGCGTGATTTCGACCATTGGGCGGCGCTGGGCAACGACGGCTGGCGCTGGCGAGACTGCCTTCCGGCTTTCTTGCAGCACGAAGACTTCTACCGGGGCGCTGACGAATTCCACGCGGCACCGGGCTTCGATCGCAGTGGCAAACGCTCCGGTGGTGAATGGCGTGTCGAGAAGCAGCGCTTGCGCTGGGACGTACTGGATGCGTTTGCCGAAGCGGCTCAGCAAGCCGGCATTCCGCACAGCAGCGATTTCAATCGTGGCGACAACGAAGGCGTGGGCTACTTCCACGTCAATCAACGCAAGGGCATGCGCTGGAGCGCTGCAAAAGCGTTTCTGAGACCGATCCAACAGCGCGAGAACCTTCAGGTCTGGACCGGGGCGCACATCTCGCGAGTGCTGCTGGATCGGACCGATGGTTTGCGTGCAGTGGGCGTCGAGGTGCAGCCTCAAGGAGGCCGTGAGGCGATTCGCGTTCAAGCGCGAAGGGAAGTGGTGCTTTGCGCCGGGGCCATCGGCACGCCGCAAATCTTGCAGCTGTCGGGCATTGGCCCTGG
>CAHJWV010000325.1 GCA_903643055.1 Burkholderiales bacterium
CGCTCTTCCGATCTGGTCAGCCTGCTGATGCTGTTCGAGCACAGCGCGCTGAAATTGTTCTTGCCTGCAGAAAACGCGCTGGCAACGGCCGGGCACATCAACATCATCGTCTCCTGGAACTACATCCTGCTGGCAATCAACGTCGTGCTGCTGGGCACCGTGCGTGCCACCGGCGCGGTGTTTCCGCCACTGATCATCCTGGCGATTGCGATGTGGGGCGTGCGCATTCCGGTGGCTTACCTGTTGCAGTCACGCTATGGCACCGAGGGCATCTGGTGGAGCTTCGCCGTCGGCTCGATCGTGGCACTGACTCTGGGCTCGCTGTATTTCCGCTTCGGCAACTGGCGACAGGCGCGCATGCTCAGCCCCGGCGTCGCGCGGGCGCCAGCAGCTCCTCGCCGGGCCTGATTTCAGAACGGCAGCCGTGTGCCGGCTGCGCGCGCGGCTCACCGAATGGCCCGGCATCACGCCCGGCCGATCGAGTTTGCGACGCCAGCGCTGACCTCCGCGCTCACGCGCACGGCGCCACAGCGGATGAGCGACTACGATTCGCCCATGCTGACTGCTTCACTTCCCTCTCGAACCTGGCTGCGGCCTGACAAGGCGATCCGCCAACGCTTCCGATCCTGGTGGCAGGCGCGCTTGCCGCGCACCGACACGCTGCTGCTCACCCAACGCAACGTTTACATCTTGCCGACACGCGCCGGCCTGATGTTCGCGTTGACGCTGGTGGTGCTGCTGCTGGCGTCCATCAACTACCAGTTGAGCCTCGGTTATGTGCTGACCTTTCTGCTGGCCGGCAGCGGCATTGTGTCGATGCATGTGACCCACGCGACCTTGCGCGGGCTGACGCTCCACTTACGCGCACCCTCGCCGGTGTTTGCCGGCAGCCCGGCGCTGCTGGATGTCACGCTGACCAGCAGCGGCCGGGCACGCTTCGGCATCGGCCTGCGGATGGAGGCCGCGTCGGCCAGCAACCTCGCCTGGAGCGATGTGCCGACCGGCGGCCAGGCCAGCACACAGGTCAGCTTCGTGCCTGCCGAGCGCGGTCGCCATCAGGTGCCGACGCTGAGCGCGGAGACGCGCTTTCCGCTCGGCCTGTTCCGCGCCTGGGCCATCTGGCGACCGGCGGCGCAAGTGCTGGTCTATCCGCAGCTTGAGCATCCGGCCGCGCCGTTGCCGGCCGCCCGTGTCGTGCCAGGCGGCCCGGCTTCGCGCCGGCAAGCCGAGGGCGGCGAAGTCGAAGGCATCCGCGCTTATCGGCGCGGTGATCCATTGAAGCTCGTGGTCTGGAAGAAGGCCGCACGCAACCTGGAAACCGGTGGCGATCTGGTCAGCCGCGACACCAGCGCATCGGTGCAGCAAGCACTGTGGCTCGAATGGCAGCAATGCGCCGGGCTCGCGCCCGAAGCGCGGCTCTCACGGCTGGCGGCCTGGGTGCTGGCCGCCGATCGTGCCGGGGCTGACTACGGCCTGCGCCTGCCCAACCAGGAACTTGCGCCGGACCAAGGCGACGCTCAGCGCCGCCGTACCCTGGAGGCACTCGCACTATGGGCATAGACACCGCGACGCTGCGTGGCCGGCCCGCCGGCCTGGTGCGCCATTGGCCCGGTTGGAAACACCTGCCGCGCGAGACCCGCGACACCTTGTTCTTGCTGGCCGTGATCGGCTGGACAGTGATGCCGCATGTGATGCACCTGCCGTTGTGGTGCGGTCTGCTGACCGCCGCCGTGTTGCTGTGGCGGGCGCGGCTGGCCATCACGAACGCGGCCCTGCCCGGCCGCTGGACGCTGGTGGCCGTGCTGGCCCTGGCCGCCGTGCTGACCTTTTGGTCTTATCGCTCGCTGCTCGGCAAGGAGCCGGGCGTCACGCTCGCGGTCGTGCTGATGGGTTTGAAGACGCTGGAGTTGCGAGCGCGGCGCGATGCCTTTGTCGTCTTCTTCCTCGGCTTCTTCCTGGTGCTGACGCACTTCCTGTATTCGCAGTCGCTGGGCGTCGCCGCGGCGATGCTGGTCTCGGTGTGGGGGCTGTTGACCGCGCTGGTGCTGGCACACATGCCGGTGGGCCAGCCAAGCCTGCGCCAGGCGGGTGTGCTGTCGCTGCGCACCGCGATGTATGGCGCGCCGGTGATGATCTTGCTGTTCGTGCTGTTCCCGCGCATCGGGCCGTTGTGGGGTGTGCCGCAAGACGGCAAATTCAAGACCGGCCTGTCGAACACCATGCGCATGGGCACGGTGGCCGAGCTGGCACAAGACGACAGCGTGGCAATGCGCGTGCGCTTTCTCGACGGGCAGACGCCGCCGCCCGAAGCGATGTATTTCCGCGGGCCGGTGTTGTCGCAATTCGATGGCACCGAATGGAATGCGAGCCTGTCGTCGCTCGCGCCGTCGCGCAGCGAGCTGCGCACCCGCGGCCGCAGCTACCGCTATGAAGCGACCTTCGAGCCGCTGCGGATGAACCTGCTGCCGCTGATGGAGGCCACCACGCAGATCGACCCGATCGATAACGTCAACCTGACGCGGCGTGAAAGCCTGACCTGGGGCACGCAGCGCATCATGCTTGAGCGGCTGCGTGTCAACGCCACCGCCAGCATCGATTTCAGCTACGGCCCGCTACAGAAGACGCCGGTGCTGCGCGAATTCCTCGCGCTGCCCACCGGTTTCAACCCGCGCACGCTGGCCTGGGCCAGGCAGCTTGCCGCCGACCCGAGCCACGCATCGGACACACCCGCCCAGTTCGCCCGCGCGGTGATGCAGTACATCCGCACCGGCGGCTTCACCTACACGCTGGCCCCTGGCTTGTATGGCGAGGCCGACCCGCGCGCCTCGATCGACGAGTTCTGGCTCGACCGCAAAGAAGGCTTCTGTGAACACTTCGCCTCGGCCTTCGTGGTCGTGATGCGCGCGCTCGGCGTGCCGGCCCGCGTGGTCACCGGCTATCAGGGCGCCGACCCGCTGCCCGTCGACGACTTCTACATCGTGCGCCAGAGCTATGCGCACGCCTGGGCCGAGTACTGGCAAGAGGGCATCGGTTGGGTCCGCGCCGACCCGACCTCGGCCGTGGCGCCCGACCGCATCGTGCGCAGCCGCAACCTGGCGCCGGCGCCTGGCTTCATGGCCGGCGCGCTGGGCAACGTCAGCCCGGAACTGATGGCCCGGCTGCGTAACGGCTGGGAGGCGATCAACAACCGCTGGAACCAGTGGGTGCTGAACTACTCGCGCGGCCAACAGGTCGATCTGATGAAGAAGCTCGGCTTCGATTCACCCAGTTGGGAAGATGTGACGCTGCTGTTGATCGGCGCACTCAGCGGCCTGAGCCTGTTGGGCGCCCTGTGGGCTTGGTGGGATCGGCGCCGCCAAGACCCGTGGCAACGGCAGGCGCAGCAACTGCGGGCGGCTTTGAAGAGCCTGGGCCTGAGCGCCGCCGAGCATGACGCGCCGCGTGCACTGGCAGCGCAAGTGGCACAGCGCTTCGGCCAGAAGGGCAGCGCGCTGGCCGAACTGCTCCACCGCTTCGATGCACAGCGCTATGGCCGCGACGCGCTGACCCGACCTTCCAGCCCATGGCTGCAGACGGTGCGCGGCGAAATCAAGGCACTGCGGCCCTTGTTGAACGAAAGTGCGCCCCGATAATGCAGGCATGGCCACATTGCTTCGCTACTTCGTCAAGCGCTCTAACCTGACAACCTCAGGCGTTCAAACCCACTTCGAATGCCGTCAGCACGGCCCAGCGTCTCCAGCTCGGCGAGCTTGGCGTTCGCTCGTGCTGGCATCCTTGCTGGGTGCCAGCCTCACCGCGGCACCGGCCGAAAGCCATGCCAAGAAGCCGGGCAAGAAAGCCGCAGCGGTGGCCCAAGACAGCGCGCCTGACCTCATCACCTACGGCACGCGTGAAGACGTGATGCGCCTGGCCGCTGAAATCGCCGAGCGGCGCAGCCTCGATGTGGCCTGGGTCAAAGACACGCTGGCCGAGGCACGCTTCGTACCGAACGTCGTCAAGTACATCATGCCGCCGCCGGCCGGCACCGCGAAGAACTGGGCGGCTTATCGCAATCGCTTTGTCGAGCCCCGCCGCATCCGCGCCGGCATCGACTTCTGGCGCGACAACCAGAAATGGCTGCAACGCGCCGAAGCCATGTATGGCGTGCCGCCAGAAATCATCGTCGGCGTGATCGGGGTCGAGACGATCTACGGCCAGCAAATGGGCAACTTCCGCGTGCTAGATGCGCTGTCCACCTTGTCATTCGACTTCCCTGCCGAGCGCAAAGACCGCAGCGCCTTCTTCCGCGACGAGCTGGAACAGTTCTTGGTGCTGTGCCACAGCGAAGGGCTGGACCCACTGGCACCGAAGGGCAGCTATGCAGGCGCAATGGGCATGGGCCAGTTCATGCAAAGCAGCTGGAACAAGTACGCGGTCGACTTCGATGGCGACGGTCGCGTCGACCTGCACACCAGCCCTGCCGATGTGATCGGCAGCGTAGCGCACTACTTTGCCGAATTCGGCTGGCAACGCGGCATGCCGGCCCGTTTCGACGTCGCCGTGCCGGTCGAAGCGACCGATCGAGCCGCCTTGCTGGTGCCCGACATCCTGCCCAGCTTCACGGCCCAGCAGTTCACCGAGCACGGCGCCGGCCTGCCACCCGCCGCGCGTTCGCACGACGGCAAACTCGCATTGATCGAACTGCAAAACGGCGAGGCGGCGCCCAGCTATGTGCTGGGCACCGCCAA
>CAHJWV010000326.1 GCA_903643055.1 Burkholderiales bacterium
GATCAACAGACGTAACACCGGCGCCACGACACCAGCGCGGCCCCACCCAGGCCGCGGCGGTTGGCCAGACACACACAGCGAGCCACCTGTCACCTCCCCATCATCCAGAACACGCATGAGAAACCACGCACGAGAAAACACGCATGAGAAACGATGAGATGAGCGCCCCCTCGGCGAAACCCCTGGATCACTCGCAGCGTGCTTCCAACGAGGCCTCGACCTTGCATTCCGCTGCATCCGATTCCAGTGCATCCGATTCCGATACATCCGAGATCAAGACGATCACCGGCGAGACCTCGGCCACGCAGGCCGACAGCCCGACCTTTGCCAGCCCGACTTTCGTGGCGCCGCTTCACACCCAGCCGAAGGCCAGTGGCTCTCGGCATGGCCATGCGATGCCGTTCGGCGCGTCGCTGAAAGCCGGTGGCGGCGTGCGCTTCGCGCTGTGGGCGCCGGCCGATGTGGGCGTCGCGCTGCAGGTGACGACCGGCGCGTGCGCCGGCCGCTATGACGCGGTGGCCGATGCCGAAGGCTGGCGCGTGGTAGAGCTGTCGCAAGCGGTAGTCGGTGACCGTTATCAATGGGCGATCACGAAAGCCGGCGACGCCGAGCTGCGCGTGCCTGACCCGGCTTCGCGCGACAACCCCGAAGGTGCATTGGGGCCTTCGGCCGTCGTCGACCCGCAGGCCTTCGAATGGGGCGAAGCCGAAGCCCGCTGGCGCGGCCGGCCCTGGGCCGATGTGGTTGCCTACGAGTTGCACGTCGGCACCTTCACACCCGAAGGCAGCTTCGAAGCGGCCGAAAAGCGCCTGCCGCAGTTGGCCGAGCTGGGCATCACCTGCATTCAGCTGATGCCGGTGGCGAGCTTCCCGGGACGCTTCGGCTGGGGCTATGACGGCGTGTTGCCTTATGCACCGCAATCCGCCTATGGCCCGCCGCAAGCGCTGAAGCGATTCATCCAGGCCGCGCACCGCCTGGGCCTGATGGTGATGCTCGATGTGGTCTACAACCACTTCGGGCCCGAGGGCAACTACCTCTCTGTGTACGCGCCGCAGTTCTTTACCGACCGCCATCACAACGCCTGGGGCGACGCGCTGAATTTCGACGGCCCGGGCAGCCGGGTGGTGCGCGAATTTTTTATCCACAACGCGCTCTACTGGATCGACGAATACCGCTTCGATGGCCTGCGCCTCGACGCCGTGCATGCGATGAAAGACGACTCGTCGCCCGACATCCTGCAAGTGTTGGCGCAGCGCGTGCGCGCGCACAGCGCAGGCCGGCAAGTGCACCTGGTGCTGGAGAACGACTGCAATGAAGCCGCGCGCCTGCGGCCTGGCGTGCCGGGCGGGGTGGATGTGTTGCACGAGGCCCGGCGCCTGCAAGGCGGAAGCCACGAGCCGGGGGACGAAAAGAGCAAGGAGGGTAGGGCAGGCGCTCACCAAGGCAGTCACCAAGGCAGTGAAGACGGCCGCTATGACGGCCAGTGGAGCGGTGATTTCCACCACACGCTGCATGTGCTGATGACCGGCGAGCACGAAGGCTATTACGGTGAATACGTGCAGTCACCGCGCACGCAGCTGGCCCGTTGCCTGACGCATGGCTTTGCGCGCGAAGGCGCGCCTCACCTTGAGGCGGCCGGCAGCAACCCGCGCCGCGATGCGACCAGCACGCTCGACCTGCCATGCGCCGTCAACTTCGTGCAGACGCATGACCAGATCGGCAACCGCGCGTTCGGCGATCGGCTGGCCGCGTTGGTGGACGAGGCGCCGCGGCGGCTGGCCACCGCGTTGCTACTGTTGAGCCCGACCACGCCGATGCTGTTCATGGGCGAGGAATTCGCGGCGACGTCGCCGTTTCTGTTTTTCGCAGACTGGAGCGGGCCGTTGCGCGACGCGGTGGTGGCGGGGCGGCGGCGCGAATTCGCGCAGTTCACGGCCTTTGCCGATGAAGCGGCGCGTGAGCGCATTCCCGACCCCTGCGCGATCGAGACCTTCCAGCGCTGCAAGCTGGACTTCGACGCGCTGGCTCAGCGGCCCGAGCAAGCCGACAGCTGGCGCTTTCACCAGACCTTGCTGGCCTTGCGCCAGCGCGATCTCGCGCCGCGCCTGACTCAGCTACGCGCGGGCGCGCACGAGTCTCGCTTCGACGGCACGGAGTTGATGACGGTGCTGTGGCGCTTCGAGACCGGCCGTTCGCTGGAGCTGCGCGTCAACCTCGGCCCGCACACCTGGCATGGCGAACTCGATGAGCCGCACGCCGAGCCGGCCTGGTTCAGCGTCGGCAAGGTGGGAGCGCGCGAGTTGGGCGCCTGGTCGGCTTGCTGGCATTGGCGCGACCCGGCCTTGTCGCTGGCGCGGCGCTTTCCCGCCGCGGTCGGATCATCGTCTGCCAAAGCGCCGGGAGGCGAGGTCGGACATGGGCGTTAAACCCAAACTGGAACCCAAGCCGACATCGTCATCGAAGCTGGCATCGGAAGCGACAGCGAGCGCCGCTCTCGGTGCCACGCACTTGCCGGGCGCATCACCCGCATCGGCAGTGGCTGCGCCGCGTTCACAGCCCTCTCGGCTGCAGGCCCTGTGCGAACGCCTCGGCATCTGTGCCAGCTATCAAGATGCCTGGGGCCAGCCGCACACGCTGGATGATGCGACGCTGAGGCGGTTTTTGGGCGCGCTCGGCATCGCGGCCGATGACGAGGCCGCGCTCGCCGCCGCCTGGCAGCGCATCGACGCGCAGGCCGATGTGCCGGCGCCGATGAGGGTCATCCGGCAGGATCAGGCGAAGACGCTTCAGCTCGCCGCGCGTGCGATTGGGCTGCAGTGGCTGCTGCAGGCCGAGAATGGCGTCGAGTGGCATGGCGAAGTGATGGCAGCCAACGACGCGCCGCCAGATCTTGCTGCGGCCGCATTCGTGCCTGCAGCTCAGACATCTGACAAGGTCACATCGGCCGAACGGGCGCCCGAGCACGCCACCGATGGCGTCACAGCCGATGAAGCCCAGGCCAGCATCGAACTGCCTGCCGATCTGCCGATCGGTTATCACCGCTTGCGCATTGCTGATGCCGGCATCGACCTGCTGCTGGCCGTGTGCCCGGCGCAATGCCACCGGCCGCAAGGCCTGGTGACCGGTGAGCGCTGGTGGGGGCCGACGGTGCAGCTGTATGCGCTGCGATCGAAGCGCAACTGGGGCATCGGCGATTTCAGCGATCTCGCGCAGACGGTGGAGATCGCGGCCGCGCAAGGTGCCGCCTTTGTCGGCATCAACCCGGTTCATGCCTTGTTCCCGGAGTTGCCGGAGCAGGCGAGCCCGTACAGCCCGTCAAGCCGCATCGCACTGAATGCGATCTACCTCGATGTCGAAGCGGTTGCCGATTTCAAGCACTGCAAGACGGCGCAAAAGCTGGTGGCCCATGCCGATTTCCAGCATCAGCTGGCGCAGTTGCGCGAAGCGGCACAGGTCGACTATGCCGGTGTGGCCACGCTCAAGCGGGCCGTGCTGAGCCGCCTCTATCGCCATTTCTGCAAGCACGAGCTGGCCGAAGACTCGCCGCGGGCAGCGCAGTTCCGCGCCTTCCAGCAGCAGGCCAGCGTGTCGCTGCGCCGGCATGCGCTGTTCGAGGCGCTGCAGTCGCATCTGCAGGCGCAAAACGTGGCGCAAGACCCGACGCTGAACGCTTGGGCTTCGTGGCCCGAGGCTGCGCGCGACCCGAGCAGCCCGTGGGTGGCGCAGTTTCAGCGCGAGCATCTCGATCGCATCGAATTTTTCGACTACCTGCAGTGGCAGTGCGATGAGCAGCTGAGTACGGCGCAGCGCCATGCGAAGGCGAACGGCATGCCGCTGGGCCTTTATCTCGACATGGCGGTGGGCGTCAATGAAAGCGGCTCCGAGACTTGGTCTTGGCCGGGCTTGTATGCGCTGGATGCGCATGTCGGCGCGCCGCCGGAGAGCTACAACCCGGCTGGGCAGAATTGGGGCTTGCCGCCGATGATTCCGTCGGCCTTGCAGGCGCATGCCTATCGCCCGTTCATCGACCTGCTGCGCGCAAACATGCGCCATGCCGGCGCGTTGCGGCTCGACCATGTGATGGCCTTACAGCGCCTGTTCTGGATCTTGCGCGGTGACGATGCCGGCCTGGGCACGTATGTGCACGGCCCGTTCGACGACCTGCTGAATTTGCTCGCGCTGGAGAGCGTTCGCGCGCAATGCCTGGTGATCGGTGAAGACCTCGGCAATGTGCCGCCGAACTTTCGCGAAACCATGGGCGAACGGGCGGTGCACGCTTATGGCCCGCTGTACTTCGAGCGCCGGCCCGATGGCCGTTACCCGAGGCCGGGCGACTGGAAGGCTCAGGCGCTGGCGGTGGTCGGCACGCACGACCTGCCGACCTTGCGCGCCTGGTGGCGCGGCGATGACATCACGACGCGCGACCGCCTGGCGCTGTACCCGAGTGCCGCGCAGCGCGACGCGCACCGAGCGGCCCGCGCCGAGGAGCGCAGCGCCTTGCTGCAGGCCTTGCAGCGCGAGGGTTTGCTGCCTGGGGACGCTGTCGCCCGCAAGCGGGTCGCTGGCCTTCGAGATAACGAAACAGATCAGCGCCAGCGTGCGAAGGCATCGGCCAAGGTGGCCGACACGAGCAGCGACATCCACATTGATATCAACGACACCGACCCACGACTGACCGAATGGGTGTATGCCTATCTCGGCCGCGGCCGGTCGCAGCTGGTCGGCGTGCAATTCGAAGACGTGTTGCAGCAGCTCGAGCAGGTCAACGTGCCCAGCACGACCGAAGCGCGTTACCCCAACTGGAGAATCAAGCTGAGCCTCGATCTCGATCAAATCGCGCAGGAGCCGCGCTGGCTTGCGGTCAGCGCCGCGCTGCGCGAAGCACGGCGGGCGCCGCTGAGCCCCGAGCTCCATGGTCCGCAAGGGGCCGACCCAGATTGGGCGGGTGATGGCATCGATCGCACCGAACGGCCCGGCAGCCGCGGTGCACAAAATGAAGCGGGAGGCCAAAGCAAGGCCTTGCGCGCCACGCTGGCCACCGCGCTCGTGCCGCGCGCCACCTACCGCATCCAGTTCCATGCTGGCATGCGCTTCGATGATGCAACGCGCGCCGTGCCTTATCTCGACGCGCTGGGCGTCAGCCATCTCTATGCCTCGCCTTATCTCCAGGCACGCCAGGGCAGCCTGCACGGCTATGACGTGGTCGACCCGACGCGGCTGAACGCCGAGATCGGCGATGAGGCCGCGCACGAGCGCTTGTGTCAGACCTTGCAACAGCACGGCATGCATCAGCTGATCGACATCGTGCCCAACCACATGGGCGTGCTGGAGGCCGACAACCTGTGGTGGCTGGACGTGCTGGAGTGCGGCCAGGCCTCGGCCCATGCGCGCAGCTTCGACATCGAATGGCACGACACGAAGCCCGAACTCGATGGCAAGGTCTTGCTGCCGGTGCTCGGCGATGCCTACGGCCGCGTGCTGGAGGCGGGCGAGCTGGTGCCGGTGTTCGATGCGGCGCGCGGCAGCTTCCACATCGCCTACTACGGCCACCGCTTCCCGATCGACCCGCGGCTGTATGCGCAGCTCCTGTCGGTGAACCCGCCGCCAGGGGCCGGCGATGAGGATGCAAACACCGGCCTGCCTGCCGCGCAACTGGCGCAGCTCGCCGCACTGGCCCATGCCTTTGCGCAGCTGCCGGCGCAAGACGATGAGACCGAAACCCGGCGGGCGATTCGCCGCCGCGACAAGGCCGCGTTGAAGCAACAGCTGGCCCAAGCCAGCGAGCGCTTTGGGTGGCTGGCCCCGTGGATTGAGCAGCGGCTGAATCGATTGAAGGGCGAGCCGGGTCGCCCCGGCAGCTTCGATGCGCTCGATGCCTTGATCGGCCGGCAGGCTTATCGGCTGGCCTGCTGGCGGGAGATCGGAAGAGCACACGTCTGAACTCCAGTCAC
>CAHJWV010000327.1 GCA_903643055.1 Burkholderiales bacterium
ACGGTTACGTCGATTTTGCCGATGGAGCAAAGCGCCCGAGCCGCATTGGAAATTGCCGATCAAGGGTACGTGATGGAGACGGCCGCGGTGGTCCTGCAAGGGGTAGCCACCGAGCTAACGCGCGATGAGCGCGTGATCGCGATACCTACGTCGGCGCAGCGTGGCCCTGCATGGCCGCTGCCACACGCTTTCAAGCTCGAGTTGAAGGCGTCCAGGTCCAAAGAATCTTCGATTTGAACCCGCGGCAAAGCGGTATCTGGTGAAGGTTCGCTTCCGAACGTGTTGTGTAGGCACTCCGTGGTCGTGACGCGGGTGTGCATGTTGTCTGAATGAAACTGAGGAAATGATGAAAGCTGAATTGCATATGTTTCGTCGTGACGCAAAGGCGTCGTTGACGTCTTGGGCGTTGTGGGTATCCGCATTGGCCGTTGTGGTTTTGTTGATGTGGCCGATTCGAAAGCCTTATCTTTTGAATCCACCGCTCGATGCGGCGATGGGCCTGCCGTCTGTCAATGACGATCAGTCTTTGCTGTTTGCGACCACGGCGGTCGATCCGCGTGCGGCCATGCCGGGCGCTGTGATCGCCGATGACCTTGACATGAAGCACATGGCAATGCACCGCTGACCGATCTGTTGACCGGTGGGCCGAAGGGTGCCGCCGCAAGCCGTGGCATCGAATCGTTGGACCGTCGGCTGGGCTGGTTGTGCGTCAGTGGCTCATGGCGGCAAGATCAAAGAGGCAAGAGGGCGGCCGGGAGTATCTGGCGCAACATGCGCTCTTGCGGTCTCGTGCGCTGTGTTCTGCGGGTACTTGCTGCGCAGCCAGCCTACGGCCGCGGACTGGCACGTGGTGTACCTGGCTTGCGTGGGCCTTCGCGGCCCCGCTACATTTCCTGAACAATTTCTTGCCGACGATCTGCCGTTGCAGTCCGTCGTTTCACTTTCACGATCCCGAAGGAATCACTTCATGACGATGACCTCCCCACCCTGGCCGACTGCGCGCTGGCTGCCGTTGACTGCAGCCTCTTTCATCACTGCTTGCAGTTTGTCTGCCCAGGCCGCATCGAACGTGCCTGTGGCCGCCGAGAACGGCATGGTCGTGTCAGCCCAGCACCTGGCGACGAAGGTGGGTGTCGATGTGCTGAAGAAGGGCGGCAACGCCATCGACGCCGCCGTGGCTGTGGGCTATGCGCTTGCGGTTGTGTACCCCGCTGCAGGCAACCTGGGCGGCGGCGGTTTCATGACGCTGCAACTCGCCGATGGCCGCAAGACCTTTCTCGATTTTCGCGAGAAGGCGCCGCTGGCGGCCACGGCCAACATGTACCTCGATAAAGACAGCAACGTGATCAAGGGCCTGAGCACGCTGGGCCATCTCGCCGTGGGCGTGCCGGGTACTGTGTCAGGCCTGGAACTGGCTCGCAGCAAGTATGGCTCGCTGCCCCGTGCGACGTTGATGGCCCCGGCGATTCGCCTGGCCGAGCGTGGCTACCTGTTGGAGCAGGGCGACATCGACCTGCTGCACACCGCGACCGAAGAGTTCCGCCAGGACGTGCCGACGGCGGCCATCTTCCTGAACAAGGGCCAGCCCTTTGCCGTGGGCCAACGGCTGATTCAGAAAGACCTTGGGCAGACCTTGCGCCGCATCAGTCAGAAGGGCGAAGCTGGCTTCTACCAAGGGCCTGTGGGTCAGGCGCTGGTGGCATCCAGCCAAGGCGGCAAAGGCATCATCACCCAGGCCGATCTGGACCAATACAAGACCCGTGAACTGGCACCGGTGGAATGCGACTACCGCGGCAACCACATCGTGTCGGCCCCGCCTCCCAGCTCGGGCGGCGTGATCATCTGCGAGATCCTGAATGTGCTGGAAGGCTATCCGCTGAAAGACCTCGGCTGGGGCGCCGCGCAAGGCGTGCACTACGAAATCGAAGCGATGCGCCATGCTTATGTCGACCGCAACAGCTATCTGGGCGACCCTGATTTCGTCAAGAACCCGCTCGATCGCCTGCTCGACAAAGGCTATGCCGCGAAGATCCGTGAAGCGATCAACCCGAACAAGGCGGGTATCTCGCAAGAAATCAAGCCCGGTGTATCGCCGCATGAAGGCAACAACACGACGCACTATTCGATCGTCGACAAGAACGGCAACGCGGTGTCAGTCACCTACACGTTGAATGACTGGTTCGGTGCGAAGGTCACCGCGGCGAAGACCGGTGTGCTGCTGAACAACGAGATGGATGACTTCACCTCGAAGGTCGGCGTGCCCAACCTCTACGGCCTGGTGCAAGGCGAAGCCAATGCCATCGCTCCTGGCAAGCGGCCTTTGAGTTCGATGAGCCCGACCATCGTGTCGCGCGATGGCAAGCCGGTGATGGTGGTCGGCACGCCCGGTGGCAGCCGCATCATCACCGCGGTATTGCACACCATCCTGAATGTGATCGACTACGGCATGACCGTGCAAGAGGCAGTCGATGCACCACGCTTCCATCAGCAATGGATGCCTGAGTCGACTGCGGTCGAGCCGCGTGGACTCAGCCCCGATACCCGCAAGGTGCTGACCGACATGGGCCACAAGCTGACCGATCCGCAGCCCTCCAACCACCTGGCGGTGATCTTGGTGGGAGCGCCGACCCTGGACGGCAAACCTGTCGGGGCCAACCGTTTCTACGGCGCGAAAGACCCGCGCCGCAATACCGGGCTTGCGCTGGGTTATTGATCATCAGATGCGCTTATGGCGCATCTCCCAATGCAAAGCGGGTGTCGTAAGACACCCGCTTTTTTCATGGCCCTGACGCGCTTCTGATATCGAGCCGATGCGTCACCTTCCTTTGGCTGTAAGCGTCCGGCGAACCCGTCTTGAGCTTGGAGTCTGGGGCTGCAACGATCGGGTCCACGAAGCAAATAGCTGGACACGATGGAAACGCAGCAGAGTCGTAAGCGCAGGCGATACAGCTCACAGCTGAAGGCGCGGATCCTGGCCGAGTGCGACGTACCCGGTGCGTCGGTGGCGAAGGTGGCCATGGCGCACGCCATCAACGCCCACATCGTGCACGGGTGGCGCAAGCTCGCGCGCCAGGGCGACGTGGCGACCGGCCTGGTGCAGCGCGAGTTCGTGCCG
>CAHJWV010000328.1 GCA_903643055.1 Burkholderiales bacterium
TTTTCATTGCTGTATTTCTTGTTGTCGTGCGTCAGGATGCGATACCACGCGCCATGCTGATGGTCGACGAAATGGGCCCATGAATAAGCCCACAGCTTGTCGTACCACTGCCAGTAACTTTCGTCGCCGGTGCGCACCGCCAGCACCGCCGCGGTGGCCAGGCTTTCGGCCTGGACCCAGAAGTACTTGTCGTTGTCGCAAATGCTGTTGTCGGGCGCGAAGCCGTAGTACAGGCCGCCGTGCTGCGCATCCCAGGCGCTGTCGACCGCTGCGGTAAACAGTTCGCGGGCGCGTGGCAGCAGCCAGTCGCTCGCGCGGTGCCGCTCCAGGATCAGCAGCAGCTTGGCCCATTCGGTCAGGTGGCCGGGCTGATAGCCCCAGGGGCGGAAGATGTTGGTCTTGTCGTCGCGGTTGTAGTCCCAGTCGATCGACCAGTCGGCGCGGTAGTGTTCCCAGATCAGGCCGCCTGCGAGCGCAGCTTGGCGCACGGTAATCGCCTTCGCCAGCGTTTCGGCACGGTCGAGAAAGCGCGTGTCGTTCGTGGCTTCGAAGGCGGCCAGCATGGCCTCGCACGCATGCATGTTGGCGTTCTGGCCGCGGTAGGCGCCCACCACCCAATCGGCGCTGGCTTCATCGGCATAGAGGCCGTGCGCCGGCTCCCAGAAATGCGCTTCCATCAGCGCGAAGGTTTCATGCAAACCTTCTCGGGCTTCTTCGATGCCGGCCATCAAGGCATGGGCATGGGCCAGCAGCACGAAGGCCAGGCCGTAGCAATGGTTGGTGGCATCGGTGACGCGGGCCTTGCCGTCTTCCCAGTGCAGCTGCCAGGCGTAGCCGCCGGTCGCAGGGTTGCGGTGCACGTCGCGCAGGAAGCGCAAGCCGTGGCGGGCGGCTTCCTTCCAGTCGTCGCGCTGGTAGCGGCGTGCGGCCATCGCGTGGTTGAACACGAAGCGGGTGCTGCTGACCAGATGCCGGGTGTGGCGGTCGTAGACCTGTCCGTCATCGAGGTAGAAATGGAAGAAGCCTCCGCTCGCATCGAAGCTGCGGCCTTGGTAGAAGGCCATCGTGTGCAGGATGTGCCGATCCAGGAAATCGGCAGAGCGGAAGTCGATCGATGTGGTTGAGTTCATGTCGATCGCCTCCGGGTCAAGCGACGCGTTGTTCGCTTTGGCCGTCGAACAAATGGGCGTCTTGCGGTGCCCAGGCGAGGAACACGCGGTCGCCGACCGACTGATGCACCTTGCCCGGCACGCGCGCGACCAGCTTGCCGACTTCGGTTTCGACCATCGCATAGGTCTCCGGGCCGGTGGGCTCGATCATCGTCAGCGTGCCGGCCAGGCCGTTGTCGGCGAAGGCGATGGCTTCGGGGCGCAGGCCGTAGGTCACACCCTTGGCTTTCGATCCTTCGAGCGCCTGGCGCTGCGCTTGGGTCAGCAGCAGGTCGAAGCCTTTGGCCTGCAGGCCGTTGGCAGCGCGCTCGCCGGTCACCATGTTCATCGCCGGTGAGCCGATGAACTCGGCGACGAAGCGGGTCGCCGGGCGCGAGTAGATGTCGTCGGGCGTGCCGAACTGCTGCACGATGCCATCGCGCATCACCGCGATGCGGTCGCCCAGCGTCATTGCTTCGACCTGATCGTGGGTCACGTAGACGGTGGTGGTCTGCGTGCGCTGATGCAGCAGCTTGATTTCGGCGCGCATCTCGACGCGCAGCTTGGCGTCGAGGTTGGACAGCGGCTCATCGAACAGGAACAGCTTCGGGTCGCGCGCCAATGCGCGGCCCATGGCTACGCGTTGACGCTGGCCGCCTGACAGCTGGCCCGGCTTGCGGTCGAGCAGATGCTCGATCTGCAGCATCTTCGAGACGCGCTTGATCGCTTCTTCGCGCTGGGGCTTGGGCACGTTGCGCATCTCGAGGCCGAAGCTGATGTTCTGCGCCACGTTCATGTTCGGGTAGAGCGCGTAGCTCTGGAACACCATCGCGATGTCGCGGTCCTTGGGGAGCGCGTAGGTGATGTCGCGGTCGGCGATGTGGATCGAACCGGTGGTCGGGGTGTCCAGGCCGGCGATCATGTTGAGCAGCGTGCTCTTGCCGCAGCCCGAGGGGCCGACGAGGATCAGGAATTCACCGGCTTCGACTTCGATGTCGATACCTTTGAGGATGTCGACCGGCCCGAAGCTCTTGCGGACATTGCGGATGGAAAGTGCGCCCATGCGGGTCTCCGATTGATTGCTCTGTGTTCTTCAGGAGCCGCGCGGCCAGCATGGGCCGCGCGGCATTGATTTGCCAGTGGGGCTGGATCAGCCCTTGACGGCGCCGGCCGTCAGGCCACGCACGAAATACTTGCCAGCCACGATGTAGACGAACAGCGTGGGCAGGCCGGCGATCATCGCGGCGGCCATGTCGACGTTGTATTCCTTGACCGAACTCGTGGTGTTGGCCAGGTTGTTCAGGCCGACCGTGACCGGCTTGGAGTCGCTGCCGGAGAACACGATGCCGTACAGGAAGTCGTTCCAGATGTTCGTGAACTGCCAGATCAGCGTGACGACGAGGATCGGCGTCGACAGCGGCAGCACGATGCGCCAGAAGATGCGCCAGAAGCCGGCGCCATCGAGCATCGCCGCCTTCACCAGCTCGTCAGGCAGGCCGACATAGTAGTTTCGGAAGAAGAGGGTGGTCGAAGGCAGGCCGGCCAGCAAATGGATCAGCACGAGGCCCCACACTGAGCTGGCAATGCCCAGCCAGCCCAGTACCTGCGACATCGGCAGCAGCACGACCTGCATCGGCATGAACACGCCGAACAACATCATCGCGAACATCACTTCGCTGCCGCGGAAGCGCCACTTGCTCAGCACGTAGCCATTGACGGCGCCGATGGCGGTAGAGATCAGCACGGCGGGGATCACCATCATCACCGAGTTGTAGAAGAAGGGCTTCAAGCCGCTGCATTCGATGCCGGTACAGGCGGTGGACCAGGCTTTGCCCCAGGCTTCGAAGGTCGGCGCGGTGGGCAGCGACAGCAGGTTGCCTTCGCGGATCTGAGCCATGTCCTTCAAGGACGTGGTCAGCATCACATACATCGGCGTGAGGTAGAAGATGGCGAACAGCAGCAGCACCGACCACAGCACCACGCGGTGCCAGGTCAGCGACTGGAAGAACGTGGGCTTGCCGCTGACGGCAGACCGCAACGCCGTGGCGGGAAGAGGGGTCGGGCTCGTTGTCATCGGGGTGCTCATTTCTTGGTCCGCAGCTCGGAGTAGAGGTACGGAACGACGATCGCTGCCACGGTGGCCAGCATGATGGTGGCCGACGCGGCGCCCAGGCCGATCTGGCCGCGGGAGAAGGCCATCGTGTACATGAAGGTCGCAGGCAGATCGGTCGAGAAGCCGGGGCCGCCGGCGGTCAGCGCCATCACCAGGTCGAAGCTCTTGATCGCGAGGTGCGACAGCACCATCAACGTGCTGAAGAACACCGGGCGCAGGCTCGGCACGATGATGCGCCAGTAGATGCGCGGCAGGCTGGCGCCGTCGATCTGCGCGGCCTTCAGGATGGAGTCGTCGATGCCACGCAGGCCGGCAAGGAACAGCGCCATCACGAAGCCCGAACTCTGCCAGACACCGGCAATCACCACGGTATAGATGGCCATGTCGGGATTGACGAGCCAGTCGAAGTGGAAGGAGGTCCAGCCCAGTTCCTGCATGACCTTCTCCAGCCCGAGGCCGGGGTTCAGGATCCACTTCCAGGCGGTCCCGGTCACGATGAAGCTCAATGCCATCGGATAGAGGTAGACGGTGCGAAGCACGCCTTCGGCGCGGATCTTCTGGTCGAGCAAGATGGCCAGCAACAGGCCGATGGCCATGCCGAAGAAGATGAACAGGCCCCCGAAGATGCCGAGGTTGGTCAGCGCGACCCACCAGCGGTCGCTCTCGAACAGCGTGGTGTATTGCTGAAGGCCAACGAAACTGTAGTTGGGCAGCAGGCGCGAAGCCGTGAACGAGAGGTAACCGTTCCAGGCAATAAGGCCGTAGATGAAGAAGAAGGCCAGGATGAACGACGGCGCGATGACCAACTTGGGCATCCAGGCGCTCAGCCTTGCGGCGGGTGTGTGTGCGGTGGTCATGAACTCGCGGGCAAACGAACAAACAGGCGGGAAGGGGCGAAAAGAGCAGGGCGAAAAGAACAGGGTTTACGCGACTCTGGATCGCTACAAGCGAACAGCCCTCACCGCCATGAAGCGGTGAGGGCTTGAGGCAAACCTCTTAGCGAGAGGTTGCGCTAGATGCCTTGACGATCACTTCGTCTTGGCAGCAGCAACCAGCTTGTCCAACGTGGCTGCGTTGGTGGCCTTGTCGTCGTTCCAGAATTGCGAAACGACGTCTTTGATGGCGCCTTCTACAGCGGAAGGAACCGCCATGCCGTGGGCGATCGACGGCAGCAGCGTGCCAGACTTGGAGGTCGATACGAAATCGGCTGCCGAGGTCTTGGCGCAGGAGTCGAACTTGGACAGGTCCATGTTCAGGCGAACCGGGATCGAGCCCTTGTTCAGGTTGAACACCTCTTGGAACTCAGGCGACATGATCGCGGTGGCCAGGTCTTGCTGGGCCTTCTGGTTCGCCGGGTCCTTCAGCTTGAACAGCGCGAAGCTGTCGACGTTGTAGGTGTAGTCCTTGGCGGTACCAGGGGCTGCCACGCAGTTGAAGTCTTTGCCAGGAACCTTGCCTGCAGCAAGGAACTCGCCCTTGGCCCAGTCACCCATGATCTGCATGCCGGCTTCGCCCTTGATGACCATCGCGGTAGCGAGGTTCCAGTCGCGGCCCGGAGCGTTCTTGTCGGTATAGGTCTTGACCTTCTTGAAGGTGGTCAAGACCTTGTCCATCGTCGGGCTCTTCAGCGTGGCAGCGTCGAGCTGCACGAAGGCCTTCTTGTAGAACTCGGCACCACCCACGCCCAAAGCAACTGCTTCGAAGGTGGTGAAGTCTTGCCAGTTCTGGCCGCCGTGGGCGATCGGGATGATGCCGGCCTTCTTCAGGGCTTCAGCTGCGACGAAGAACTCGTCCCAGGTGGTCGGCACTTTGGCATTGGCCTTCTTGAAGGCTTCCGGGTTGGTCCAGAGCCAGTTCACGCGGTGCACATTGACTGGTGCGGCAACGTAATGGCCTTCGTACTTCAGGCCATCAGCGATGGCCTTGGGCAGCAGCTCGTCCCACTTGCCGGCCTTGGCGACGTCGTCCATGTTGCTCAGGACGCCTTCCTTGGCCCATTCCTGGATCGACGGGCCCTTGATCTGCGCAGCAGCCGGGGCATTGCCCGACACCACACGCGACTTCAGCACGGTCATCGCAGAGTCGCCTGCGCCGCCGGCCACGGCGAAGTCTTTCCAGGTGTGGCCTTTTTGCTGCATCGTGGCCTTCAGTGCGGAAGCCGCCTTGGCTTCGCCCCCGGAAGTCCACCAGTGGAGGACCTCAACTTCACCGGCTTGTGCGAGCGTGGCGCTCAGCAGCCCTGCAGCCACCAAGGCCAGCGTTGAGGCACGTACGGAAATCGTTTTTGACATGTTGTCTCCTGAGTTCAAATGGCACTTGATGGCACAAGCCGTCCGTCAAGCGCTGGCGATGTTAAGCATTCATTAAACTTATATCAATAGAGAGTCAGCCTGGGACTTTCCCTTGCTTCCCAACGATCGATCGGGATGGCAAAGCAGGGCGTCTGAAGCCCTGTCTCGATGCCGCCCGGCCTGTGACCTTACCGAACCATGAGCGATTCATCTCCTTCCCCTGGCCTGCTAACAGCCCCCTCACGCGGGCCCCGTCATGGCCGGCTCGATGCGCTGAGGGGCATGGCCATCGTCTGGATGGCGATGTTCCATTTTTGCTTCGACCTCAACCATTTCCATTTCATCCGTCAGAACTTCTACATCGATCCGGTCTGGACGGTGCAGCGCGCCTGCATCGTGACGCTGTTCATGTTCTGCGCGGGAGCCGGCCAGGCCGTGGCTCACGAGCAGGGGCAGGGCTGGGCGCGCTTCTGGCGGCGCTGGGCGCAAGTGGCCGGCTGCGCGTTGCTGGTCACGCTGGGTTCGTGGTGGATGTTCCCGCGCAGCTACATCAGCTTCGGCGTGCTGCATGGCTTCGCGCTCCTGCTGATCATTGCCAGGGTGACGGCCGGTGCGGGCGGGTGGCTGCTGCCGCTGGGCCTGCTCGCGGTGTGCTTGCCGCAATGGGTGCAGCACCCCTTCTTCGACAGCCGCTGGACCAACTGGGTCGGGCTGATCACGCACAAGCCGGTGACGGAAGACTATGCGCCGATCCTGCCGTGGCTCGGCGTCGTGTGGTGGGGCGTGGCGTTGGGCCGCTGGGTGCTGGCGAAGCGGCCGCACTGGTTGACCGGGCCGGTGCCCACTGTGCTAAGCCCTCTGGCGGCGCTGGGCCGCTGGTCGCTCAGCTTCTACATGCTGCACCAGCCGGTGCTGATCGGCGCATTGATGGCGATCGTGGCCTTGCGCGGCGGTTGATATGCGCGAGCGGAGTGACGAAGGAGCGGTGCAACGCCGCAAGCCTGTGTGGCGGTCGGGCGCGCAGTTATCTATATAGAAGCGCAGTGCGGGTGGACGGAAGAAATCGGTCGACCGCTTCGTCAGCAGCTGGGACATGGGCCTGACAAAGTCCATTGGGATGGCGCCGCTTCGCGACGTCTCACAGCACGTTCAGGAACGCCTCCAGCGCATCCAACTCGTCATTGCCGAGGTCCAGCCGCTGAAGCAGCGGTGAGCGTACCGGCGCCATCGGATCATCGAGACGGCCCTTGGGTGCAGTGCCTTTGGGCATGCCGACCTTGTACATGCTAAGCACCTCCTTCAGCGTCGGGATCAGGCCGTGGTGCATATAGGGTGCGGTGCCGGCCACGCCGCGCAGCGACGGTGTCTTGAACTGGCCGCTGTGGCGCGCATCGCCGCTGGCGTCGAAGCGCCCGAGGTCTTCGCCCCTGCGGCCGAAGAGGTGCAGGCCCAGGTTGTGGAAGCCGTTGTCGCTCATCCACGGGCCGTTGTGGCAATTCAGGCAGCGTGCCCGCGTTCGAAAGAGATCGAGGCCACGCAGCTCCTGGTCATTCAGGGCTTGTACATCGCCGGCGAGAAAGTCATCGAAGCGCGTGCGGGCGGGCCGCAAGCTGCGCTCGAAGCGGGCCAGTGCGTCGGCGATGCGATCGAGCGTGACTGTGTCAGTCGCGGGCAGGCTCGGTGCCTTGGCGACCGCTGGCTGCGCGGGACCATAGGCTTCTTCGAACGCGCGCGGATAGTCGATGCTGGCAGCGATGCGATCGCGCAGCGCGTCGAGCGTCATGTCCATCTCGATGCGCGACTGCACCGGACCCAGCGCCTGAGTTTCGAGCGTGCTGGCGCGGCCGTCCCAGAACGCGTGCAGCACGCCGGCCGCGGTGGCCACCGACGGGGCGTTGCGGCGCCCCGCCCGCCCTTCGATGCCGAGCGAGACCTTGCGGCCATCGGCCCAACCGTGCTGTGGATCGTGGCAGCTCGCGCAGGCCACGCTGCTGTCGCGTGAAAGCTGTTTGTCGAAGAACAGGCGGCGGCCGAGTTCGCGCTGCGCGCGGCGCAACGGCGTGTCGTCGGGCTCGGCGGGCGGCAGCGGTGCCAGTTCATGCAGCGCGATGCCGGGGCTCAGGTTGGGCGCGGGCCAGCAGCGCGGAGCCTGCGCATAAAGCGCGCGCAGGTTCGGCGCCGGCTTATCGGGTGCGTCGGGCGCATCGGGTGCATTGGGTGAGGGGTGGCAGGCCGTGATCACGGCATCGGTGATGACCGTGTTGCTGTCGCTGGCCGCACCAGCGATGGCGGGGCGCTGTGCCGCTTGCAGCCC
>CAHJWV010000329.1 GCA_903643055.1 Burkholderiales bacterium
CTGAAAAAAGCGGGCTGCCATAAATTGATCCATTGAACCTACAAAAGGAATCAAGGCGGTAGCGAAAAGGAACAGCAGATTCCCGAACAGCATCACCTTTCGTTTGCTAATGCGATCGGCAATGGGCCCGAGGAATATTTGCAGCGAACTGCCGCCCAGGATATACAAACTCAATGACAGCGAAATGTCGGAAGTCGGCGCGTGGAAGCTATCAACGACCTGAAGCATGGCTGGCATGATCATGTCGTTTGACAGATAAATGGTCAGCTCATAAAGAACAAAGAAAATCGAGAAAAGAATTATTTTCTTGGGCGGCAACAAAACTTCACCTTGCTGATGTGATGGAAGATAGAGCAGGCTGTCTGATAGGGTCTTGCAGACAATGACTGCATGGGTTCGGCAAAACAAGCAACGAACCGTCATTGTGATGGTATTCACATTCATGATACACATGTCATGAATTCAGCATCATGCAGCAATGAATTTCTTTTTCATGCAGTGCGAAACCATCGTGCCATCTGCCTAGCGGTGCAATCACTTAAAGAGGCATTTCGAGCCTACTCATTTAAGGCTCATTCATGCAGCCATGAAAGCATGTGGGTATGTCGATATACTGGAAATCTTGAGTCGTCTGATGAAATGAAAGTCATCCGGCAACAGAATTGCTGACGATCAGCGACGCGCAAATGTTATGTTTTCTGCCAGCTTGGCCAGTGCAGGATTTGATTCCCGAACCCGTCGGCATGAGGAGGCCGGCATAGAAATCATGACGTCAAATTTCGTCGACAGACATGACCTCTTTTCAAACCAGCACGCTCAAATAAGAACCGCCCCTAACTATTTATCGGCTCGGCACCATCAGATCGTCACCGCCATGCACGAAGAGCCTGGGCACGGCGATCTTCTTTAGGTCGTCGGTCAAGTCGGTCTTCGAAAACGGCTTGATTCAATCGAGCAAGCGCTTCAGTCACCCTCCGGCCATCTAACCAGAAGGCGCCACGCACGCGTTGCGTCGGGCGTGCCATCGTGCTGATTGCCGAGAACCGGGCGCTGACATCTTTGAGTTATTGCGAATGGTCGTCGGCGAAGCCTTGGTGCTCGCCTGCATCATTTCGATACGAGGGCTCTTACTTTATCGAAAGGATTCACGGCTGATGACTCATCCCCGTTCAACCCGGCCATTGGCTGCGGCCACCTTCCAGCGCACGGTCTAGGTAGAAGGCTGCGCTGATCAGCGCCAGATGGGTGAAGGCCTGCGGGAAGTTGCCCACCAGATCGGCCCGCACATCGAATTCTTCGGCGTAGAGCTGAAGGTAGTTGCCATAAGTCATGAGCTTTTCGAACAGGATGCGGGCCTGTTCGAGCCGGCCGGCACGCGCCAGGCACTCGACATACCAGAACGAGCAGGCGGCGAAGGCTCCTTCCTGGCCCTGCAAGCCGTCTTCGGCGTTGTAGCGCCGCACCAGGCCATCGTCGTTGAGCTGCTTGCCGATGGCGTCGAGCGTGGCCAGCCAAGCCGGGTCGGTCGAGCCGATGAAGCGCACCAGCGGCATCATCAGCATTGCGCCGTCGAGGTCCTTGCTGCCTTTGCTGCGCACGAAATGGCCGGCTTCTTCATCCCAGAAGTGGGTCCAGATGTCTTCATAAATGTCGTTGCGAACCTTCATCCATTCGGCGAAGGGCGCCGCCAACGAGCGTTTGCTGGCCAGGCGGATCGCACGGTCCACCGCCACCCAGCACATCAAGCGCGAGTGCAGATGTTCTTGCGGTTCGCTGCGCAGCTCCCAGATGCCGGCGTCGGGCTTCATCCAGGTCTGGCAGACGTGATCGACCGCGCGGCAGATGCCCAACCAGTCGGCATGCGATACAGCCTCGCCATATTTGTTGCTGAGGTACATCGAGTCGAGCAGCTCGCCATAGATGTCGAGCTGCAGCTGGCCGGCAGCTGCATTGCCGATGCGCACCGGCCGGGCACCGCCATAACCACTGAGATGATCGAGCTCGGCCTCTTCGGCCACCGGCCGGCCGTCCATTGCATACATGATCTGCAGATGATCGTTGCCGCAGGCCACCACCGTCTTGCCGACCCAGCGCGTGAAGGCGGCAGCTTCTTTCTGGTAACCCAGGCGCATCAGGCCATACACGGTGAAAGACGCATCGCGAATCCAGGTGGCGCGGTAATCCCAGTTGCGCGCGCCGCCTTCCACTTCGGGCAAACCGAAGGTGGCCGCCGCCGCGATCGAGCCGTGGCGATGTGAAGTTAGCAACTTGAGCACCAGCGCCGAGCGCGTCACCGCGTCGCGCCAGCGGCCCTTGTAGTTCGATTGCGCGGCCCACCCCTGCCAATAGCGAATCGCTTTGTCCAGGCTCATGTCGATGGCTGCGGTGGGCGGCGGCGGCTCATCGACCCCGTCGAGCACGAAGTCGAGCGATTCGCCGGCCTGCAGCGTGAACTCGGCAAAAACCTCGCCGCCCCGCTCGGTGAATTCAGCGCGGCCCGATAGCCGGACGGTGGTCTCGTCAGAAGAAAACACCGCACCGTCGGGGCGCAGGTCGATCTTCGGCAGCACCCGCGCGTAATCGAAGCGCGGCGCACAGCGCAGGCGAAAGCTCACAGTGCCGCGGGTAGCGCCGATGCGCCGCACCAGACGGGGCACGCAGTGGCCTAACTCGTCAGGCACCGGCATGAAATCGGTCAGCTCGGCACTGCCCTTGACGCCGAGCCAGCGTGTCAGCAGCACGTTGGTGCCGGGCAGGTACATCTGCAGCCTCTTCGCGTCGTCGATCAGCGGCGCCAGTTCGAACACGCCACCGCGATCGGTGTCGAGCAGAGCGGCAAACAAGCTCGGGCTGTCGATGTCGGGCCAGCACATGAAGTCGATCGAACCATCGAGCGCAACCAACGCCACGGTCGACAGGTTGCCGATGATGCCGTGGTCGGCGATGCGGCGCAGCGGGCGGATGGGAGCGGTCATGGGGAGATGCACCGCCGGTGAACGGCGGTGTGGAGAAGACAAGAATGAAGAAGACGCTCAGCTAACGCGACCAAGGAGCGAGCCCGAGCCGGCTCAGCCATTGCTCTCGAAACCGGGGTAGAGCGCCATGCCGCCGTCAACGAAGAGCGTGCTGCCGACGATGTAGTCGGCCATGTCAGAGACGAGGAACAAGGCCGCCCGCGCCACGTCGACCGGTTCGCCGATGCGGCCATACGGAATTAGCTTCAGCAACTTCTCGGCGGCCGCGCCTTGGGTCTGCGCTTCGTTGATCTTCGTCTTGATGGCGCCGGGCGCGATGCCGTTGATGCGAATGCGTTCGCCCGCGACCTCTTGCGCCAGCGTGCGCATCAGCATCGCCACGCCGCCCTTGGCCGCCGCATAGTTGGCGTGGCCGGCCCACGGGATGACCTCATGGACCGAACTCATGCAAAGAATCTTTCCGGTTGCGGCCGACTGCGGCGAGCGCGATGAATCGCGCTGGACCCGAAACTGGCGGATCGCCGCGCGGGCGCACAGAAACTGCCCGGTCAGGTTGACGTCGATCACGGCACGCCAGTCAGCCAATGTCATGTCGGCAATCGACGCGTCTTTCTGGATGCCGGAATTGGCCACGAGCACATCGATGCCGCCAAAGGCTTCGACGGTGCGGGCGAACAAGCGCTCGACCTCGTCTTCTTTCGAGATGTCGGCCCGCAGCGCCCGTGCACGGCCACCGCCGCGCTCGATCTCGGCCACCACCTGGGCGGCCTGAGCCTCATCGGCGTGATAGTTGACGGCCACCGCCGCGCCCGCTTCGGCGAGTTGCAGTGCGATGGCACGGCCCAGGCCCGAATCGGCACCGGTCACGAGGGCAATTTGATCGTCGAGCCTGATTTGCATGGAGGTGGGTTCAGGTTGGAGGGTGAGTGGGCCGATCTGAAGATCAAAAAGATCAACAGAAGATCGGTCGAACGGTTGAGGCGGATTTCGATTGCGATCGCCATGCGCCCTCAAAGTTCGATCCATCATGCAGGCTTCTCGCCGGCACGGCACCGGGCCCGGCACAAGCCCCCGGCCAATGGAAGGAATCCACGGGAAGGCCGAAGTGCCCTTCGCGCCGCAGCGGCTCACACCGCCACCGATAATTTCAGCCGGCCTGTGGAGAGCGATTCCATGCTGGTTGGTGTGTTTCTCGATCGACGGCGTGGCCATGAATGAGGCCTTAGAAGCAGAGAGGCCGATGTGTGGTTGGCATCCCCATGACACGGTCGCTATCGGTATCCCTGCCCGTCTTCGATACTTTGAGTGTTGCACTGCAGCTCACCCGATGACCGCACTTCCCGACCTTCCCGTCCTGCCTTCCACCGACTTGACGCCAGCCCCGGTTTCCTTGGCTGAGGCCTTTGGCTACTGGCTCAGGCTGGGCTTCATCAGCTTCGGTGGCCCGGCCGGGCAAATCGCCCTGATGCACGATGAGCTGGTGGAGCGGCGACGCTGGATTTCCGAGAAGCGTTTCCTGCACGCCCTCAACTACTGCATGATCCTGCCGGGGCCGGAGGCCCAGCAGTTGGCGACCTACATCGGCTGGTTGATGCATCGAACCTGGGGCGGCCTCATCGCCGGAACCTTGTTCGTGTTGCCGTCCTGGGTGATCCTGATCGCGCTGTCCTGGGTCTACCTGAGCTTTGGCACCGTGCCCTCGGTGGCCGGCGTCTTCTATGGCATCAAGCCGGCGGTCACGGCCATCGTCGCGGCGGCTGCGCTGCGCATTGGCGCGCGGGTGCTGAAGAACCGCTGGCTGTGGGGCATCGCTGTCGCTGCCTTCCTGAGCCTTTGGATTGCGAACCTGCCGTTTCCGCTGATCGTTCTGGGTGCCGGTTTCATCGGCTACTTCGGCGGTCGGTACGCGCCCGAACAATTTGCCCTGGGGGGCGGCCACGGCTCGACCGATAAGCGCTCCGGCAAAGAACTCGGCGCTGCCCTGATCGACGATGACACGCCCACGCCGGTGCACGCCCGCTTCACCTGGAGACGCTTCTGTCGCGTGCTCGCCGCGTTCCTCGGCTTGTGGGCCGCGGCCATCGGCGGCTTGTCGCTCGCCCTGGGCTGGGATGCGGCCCTGACGCAAATGGCGTGGTTCTTCACCAAGGCGGCTTTGCTGACCTTCGGCGGCGCTTACGCGGTGCTGCCTTATGTTTACCAAGGCGCCGTCGGGCACTACCACTGGCTCACCGGCCTGCAGATGATGGATGGGCTGGCGCTCGGAGAAACAACGCCTGGGCCGCTGATCATGGTCGTCTCGTTTGTCGGCTTTGTC
>CAHJWV010000330.1 GCA_903643055.1 Burkholderiales bacterium
CTGCGCCCGCCGAGCCCAGTGTCGACCCGCTGGTGGCGGCCGGCGACGCGGCTTTCCGCAGCGGGCAGGCGGCCGCTGCCGCGGGTTCGCTCGACAAGGCCCTGGCCGAATACAAGCGGGCCGCAGGCCTGGGCTACCCGACCGCCAGCGCGCAAGTCGAGTCACTCACCAAGCGGCTGGTCGATACCCATTCGCGCAATGCCCGCACGGCCATGGCCCGGCAAGACCTGGAAGGCGCGATCCGATCCTGGGACCGCGTGCTCGAAGTCGACCCGAGCAACGAGACCGCTCGCCTGGAGCGTCAGAAAGCACTGCGCCTGAAGGACAAGGTCAAGGCGCTTTGATGCTTGGCGATCAGGCATCGGCCACGGCTTGACGGGGTCCAGCAGCCCCGCTGCTTGAACAAGCCTTAGCGCAAGCCTTAGCGCGAATTGTTCTTCGGCGCGATCAGCTGATTGCGTAGGGCCAGTGCGCCGGGGTGTGTGGGTTCGAGCAGCAGGCAGCGTTTGACGATGGCCGTTGCGGCGGTGCTGTTTCCCATCACCAAGCCCTTCGCCTTGCGCACCAGCAAGTCGACCAGCACACCGCGCGAAACGTCATCGCGCGGGCTTCTGCGCATGCGCAGCTCCATCAGCTCGATGGCTTCGTCCACGTCGCCTTGGCCAGCCAGGGCCGCGGCATGTTCGAGGTCCAACGAATTGCCGGGGTCGTATTTGTTGACCACTGGCGCGTTGCGCGAAGCGGCGGCTTCAGCGGGCGCGGTGCGGGCTACGCGCGGCGGCCGGGCCAGCTCGCGCCGGTTGCGGGCTTGCTCGATGGCCCGCAAGGCATCGGCCGACTCCTGCTGGTCGGGAAGCAGCGCCAAGGTCGCGATGTACCACTCCTCGGCGGCGGCGAGGTTGTTGTTCTTCATCTCCTCCTTCGCCCGCTTCAGTGTTTCCTGGGCCTGCTCGGCCATGCGCTTGCGAACCTGCTGCAAGCGCTCGGTATAGCGGGGCGGGTCCAGCACCGCGAGCACTTCCCAGGCGGCCGCGGCTTCGGGCCACTGGCCCTGGTTCTCCATCAGCACGGCACGTTCACGCTCATGCTGCTCGAAGAGCCGCACCGGGTCGTTGGTCAGCATCGTCGCCATCGGCGGAGGCGCCTTGCCGACCTGGTCGAGCGGCGGCGTCGTCTGGCAACCGGAAAGCGCGGCCCACGCAGGCAGCGCGGCGCACGCGAAGGCAAGGGCGCGCAGCGGTGTCATGGCAGGCTCAGCGGCCGGCTGGTCTGCAGCTTGGCCTTGAATTCTTCGATCGTGTGGCTGCCGAACACCATCGAGCGGTGCAGCATGTAAGGCTGCGCATGGAAGGCATTGCCGCCCGGCGTCACCGTGACGCCCAATTGATACTTGTTCTGCTGCAGGGCTTCGAGCACGGTGTCGTTGGCCGCGCCATAAGGGTAGGCGTAGTAATTCACATCGAGCTTCAGCTGGCGCTCGATCTGCTCGCGCGGCAACTTGGCTTCAGCGCCGATGCGGGCTTGGTAAGCCGCATCGGTCTCGTCGCGAAAGCGCTCGGTGAGTTTGGCGTGGGTCTTCGAATGCGGCTGGATGTCGATCAGCCCCGAGGCCACCATTTCGCGCATCTGAGGCCAGCTCAATGCATCGCTGGCGCCCACGAAATCGGTGTACAGAAACACGGTGGCCGGGAAGGCATGCTTCTTCAGCAACGGGTAGGCATAACGGTAGTACGACTCGTAGCCATCATCGAAGGTGATCACGACCGATTGGCGCGGCAAGGCCTGCTTGCCCGCCATGAAAGCGGCCAGGTCTTGCAGCCGGATCACGCGGAAGCCATTGGCATCCAGCCAGTCGAGTTGCTGCGCGAAGTTGCTGGCCGATACCGTCATCTTGTTGGCCGTCATGCCGATGCGGTGATAGCAAAGAATCGGCACCGTCTGGTACTGATCGATCTTCACGCCGTAAGGGTTCGAGGTCTTGAGCGGCACGATGACCGGATTGCCGGGGCGCAGCTTCAGGCCGCGGTTCGCCTCGACGATCTCCCAGTCGCGGGTCGAGCTGCCGAGAAACCGTTCGGCGATCGACCAATAGGTGTCTTGGGGCTGCGCGATGTAGATCAGCAGCCGGTCGCTGCGCGCCAGCACATGGTCGTCGGCCAGCACCGGCTCAGGCTTGGCCGCCGGCTTGATGCTCGGCGGCAATGCGCTGCAGGCACACAGCAGAGCGGCCAAGCCGGAGCTGGTCCAGGGTACAAATCGAAAACTCATCCGGGCCACTCAGCGATCCATCGCCTGAACATTGCGCTTCTCATCTGGTGGTTCGGCGATCGGCACGGAGGGCGGCGGCACGGCGGCGGGCATGTAGCGCTGCTGCAGCGATTGCGCCATGTCGTCGAACGCCTGAAACAGCTGGCCGAACTCGTCTTTGCGCTCCTCGCGGATGCGGTGCTCGAGCCGGCCCTGCGACAGTTCGCTGATCGACTGTGTCAGCAGCTTGATCGGCCGGGCAAACCAGTTGGCGACGAAGTACATCGCCACCGCCACGGCCAGCACCGTGACGACCACCAGCACGGCCATCAGGCTCAGGCTCAATCGCGCAACGCGGGCCAGCGGCTTCTCGGGGATGCCCAGCACCACGCGGCCCACGCTCTTGCCCTGGAAGGTCATCGGTGCGTCGAAGCTGAGCACGTTGTCGTCGTCATCCACATAACGCGTCACCGCCACGCCGCCATGGCGATCGCCCAAGGGTTCGCCGGTTCTCGGCTTGTACGGTTGGCCCACGCCGGCAGCGTCGCTGGACGAGCGGATCACGCCCCCGCGGTCGATCACGGTGATGCTGCTGAAGTCGCCGGTCTTCATGATCTCCTGCACCGACACATCGACGGCCGCCCATTCATCCGCCAATGCCGAGAGCGAGTTCTGCGCCGCGATGAAGCGGCTCAGCGACGCGCCGTAGTCCGTCACCTGACCCATCAGCGCGGCCGACTGCTGGCGGTTGACCACGGTGCCGGTAACGGCCATCACTGCGAAGACGATCACCGCCATCGTCAGCGCCCATTTCACGCGCAGCGACAAAAAGCGCACACGGCCCTTTTCGCGGGCCTCTTCGTCAATGTCGCGCTGGACCTGGATCAGCGCATCGGCCAGCGCCTGGCCGCTCTGGAAGCGACGGTCGGGTTGTTTGGCGAGGCAGCGCTCGGCGATGCGGCGCAGGCTCAGCGGGACATCATTGCGCTGCTTCTGAATCGGTGCGGGTTCGGCGCTGGCGATCGCCATCGCCAGCGCCACGATGCTGTCGCCTTCGAAGGGCGGCCGGCCGCTGAGCATCTGGTACAGGATGATGCCGACCGAGAACAGATCGGAGCGGCCATCGACCTTCTCGCCGCGCGTTTGCTCGGGCGACATGTACTGCGGCGTGCCCAGCACGGCGCCAGCCCGCGTCTGGTTCATGTCGGAATTCGATGTCACGTGAGCAATGCCGAAGTCGGTCACCTTGACCGTCTGCGTGCCCTGCACGCACATGATGTTCGACGGCTTGATGTCGCGGTGAACAATGCCCTTGCGGTGCGCATAATCAAGCGCATGAGCGAGCTGGATGCCGACCGAAATCGCATCGGTGATGGGCATCGGCCCGGCGCGGCGCATCAGGTCGCTGAGCGGCTCGCCTTCCAGCAATTCCATCGCCATGTAAGGCCGGCCCGAGATCTCGCCCACGTCATGCACGGTGACAATGTTCGGGTGCGACAAGCCCCCGGCCGCGCGCGCCTCCCGCAGGAAGCGGCCGCGGTATTCTTCTTCTTGGCAGTAAGCCGCATGCAAAAACTTGATCGCGATCGGGCGGTCGATGCTCGGGTCATGCGCCCGATAAACTGTGGCCATGCCGCCGCGCCCGATGCGGTCCATCACGCGATAACGCCCGACCTGCCGGGGCGCATTGACGCCTTCAACCGCTGCGGCTGGCAAGGTATCGCCTTGCTTCAGCGGCTGCGAATCACCGACGACGCGTGTCGATTCGTCGTTGAAAATGGAAGAGGCGCCGGTCGGATCAACAGAAGGCATGGGGCTGCTCAGTGTTGTGAATCGGTGGGGCTGCCAGCATGGCGGCAGATGCGCTGCATGACAACAGCCGGATCATCGATGAGTTCGGCTTTGTACCAAAGTGGGGTGACGGCGCCAACAAAGCCATCGGCGCCGACATCGGTGACAGCGTGCATCGGCGCGCTTCGGATGGACACGGCCGACGGCGCTCGAAGCTTAGTCATCCCGGCCCGCTCCAAGTTACGTCTCGAGCTCCGTTCCGAGTTCCATCAGCACTGCGCAGCGATAACCATGGTCCGAACTCGCGCACAGCAGGGCATGCAGTGGGTTGCGGCCTGCCCGCGGGCCATGGCGCGCCGCCAGCGTGGCCTGTTTGAGCAGCAGCAGGCCTGACGCCGCCCCCACATCGCCGTGATCGCTTGCCGGGGTGACCACGGCCTCGGCCACTTCCCGCCAAGGGCTGCGCAGGCCTTGCTGGACGGCGGCAAACACCGCCGCCCGATCGGCCTCGCCGTTCAAGTCGGCATACACCGCGCTGACACAGTGATCGGGCAACCGCAGTGAATTGAGCATGCTTTGAATGGCCTGCGCGAATGTGGCCCCGGCGGCTTGATGGGCTTGCGCACTGCCGCCACTGGCAGCGCGCGTGGTGACTGCCGCCAACACCCGGCCCTGGACGTTCAAGCCATGGCGGGCCGCCTCGGCGCGGCTGGCCAGCAAGCAGGCCACACCGGCTTCGCCCGCAACCAGGCCGTCCGCTGGCTGAGATGACAGGTCAGCGCCCGAAGCATTCGCCGGGCGCAAGCGACCTGTCTCCTCCAGCCAGCGCAAGGCCTGCGGATCGAGCAGCGAATCGACGCCCGCGACCAGGCACAGCCCGGTCTCGCCCAGCGCGATCTGCTGCGCAGCCACCTGCAGCGCCATCAAGCCGCTGGCGCGGCCGCGAGGCAGCAAGAGCGCGTTGACCATCACGTCGGGCCGCTGCACATCGAGTGTGCCGATCAACAAGCCATGCAGATCGCGCGGAAGGCCTGGCCGCGGCTCGGCCACGCCGATCAGGCAGCCCATCGCCGTGTCCGGCGGCAGTGCCGAGAGGGCTTCATCGACGGCCGTGGTCAACAGATGAATCAGGCAGTCTGCAGGTGCCTCATTGGCCCTATCGGTGGCGGCCGAATCACGCACGTTGAAGGAAGGCGCGGCTTTTGCCGGTTGAGTCGGTGCGGCATTCGTTGGCCAATCGGTTTGCGCGCCCAAGCCGCAAAGGCAGACCTCGGTCTGCGCCTGCGCTACCCACACGAGAGGGTCTGATGCCAAGGCGGCAGCGGGCAGTGACACGGTCAAGCTCATGGCGCCGGATTGTGCGGCAGCTTCGTGACGAGGCTTGTCGACATGCGCCGGATGCAGTCATGCGCATGCTGCCAGCATGGCGTTTTGGATAAGGGTCGCCGGGTGGCTGCGTCAAGCCTTCGACGGCGAACGGTCATTGCGAGAGCCACAGCCAAGCTGCCACGAGCGAAAAGACGATGCCGATGATGAGCCAGGTTTTCGCTTGAGGCACCCAGCTCCCGGCGCGCACGAAGCGCCAGCCGGCCAGCAGCAGGAAGAGCGGGCCCAGCACGGTGAAGATCAGCCGCGCATCCAACATCAGGCTTCCATCTGCGCCAGCAGGCGCTCCTGGCGGCGCGCCGGTGCTGCGCAGTTGAAGAGCAATGTGCCGGGCCGGATCAGGCTCATGTACAGCGCGGCCGCCATGCGCCGGCGCTGCGTGTGTTCCTTCAAGACTTGGAAGCAATGATCGGTTGTGGGAGCGGCGCCCGCGAAAAGCCGTTGGCCCGCAGGAAAGCGCTCAGCGTTCGTGCTCCACCAGGCCGTGAGCTTGGGCAGATCGGGCCATGGAAGGCTCTCGTCTTCATCCGGCGCCACGTGGTCGTCGTTCGGATCGTCATTGGGGCCAGCGGCTACGGTGTCTGGCGGCTTGCGATCCAGATCAAGCCAAGCGAGGTCGATGCCGGTGATGAAGCTGAACGCTTCGCCTGCCAGCCGTGCATTCGCATCGTCTTCCATGTGCTTGAAAAGCCAGGGCATCACTTGCGCATCGCCTGCCCAAGCGGCCGCTTTTATCAGCGTGCGCAACGGCGCACCGTTGGCGGCGAGTTCCTTGACCAACCCACGGGCAGCCTCTGCGTCGGCCATGAAGAGCGACAGCGCCAATGCTTCCAACTGGTGAGGGCTTGATTGCAGTGCCAGTGCCCGCAGGGTGCTCAGCGCCGCACCACGATCACCGAGCAAGGCAGCCGACCGCGCCGCCAGCAGGCTGACGCTGGGCTCGTCTTGCAGGTAAGCCTGGCAGGCAGCAAGCAGATCGATGCGACCTAACTCTCCAGCGGCTTGAAGTGCGCGAGAACGCAAGCGTGTATCCGCGTGCTCGATCGCGGCCGCCAGCGGCGCGCCCGGGTCGACACGATGCTGAGCGCAAGCCGCGATGCCCAGCCATCGAGCGCCGGGTGATTCATTGGCCAGCAGCGGCGCCGTGATTCCGCGCAATAGCTCGGGCGCGACCCAGCCGAAGGCGGATGACAAGGCGCGGGGTGCGTCGGGCACGGTGTTCAACAGAGACAGCAGGCGTTCGATCTGTTGGATGTCACGGCGCTCGATGGCGAGCACGGCTGAGACAAATAGCGGGCCCACGCCGGGATCATCGAGTGCTGTTTGGCTCAGGCCTTCACCGCAATCACTCGAGACCGACAAACCATCCAGGTGCGCAGCCAGCCGTTCATCCGTGCGACCGAGTTGGAGCAGCTTCACGTGAGGCGCACGAACCAGCACGCCACGCACCGAGCGCAGCATTGCTGCGTCTTCCAGGTGCTGCAAGACGACGACGGGTATGGCAGGGCGCTGAAACATGGTCACTTGGATCTTGGGTTGTCTTGGTAGCGGCTTGTCCGTTCGGAGGCGTTGCTGCAAGTTGAGCTTGCGAGGATTGTGGAAACGCGGCAAACCAGCAATGAACGAAAGTCATGGTGCGCGGCTTGGAGTGGTTGCCGCCAAGACAAGTGACATTGAACTCCAGCGAGGGCGGTGGGCAAAGTCCACGTGATTCTCAGGGAGCTGCGTGGGGGCCGAATTAACCTATCAGCGTAGCCGGCTTATCCCTTTTCAGAGGCGACTTGTCGCGTCTGAAAAGGTCAGTGGCAAGACCTGGCACGCCGGACGATCTGGCGTGGCGAGTGGTCATCATCTGGTGCGCGCCTGTGGGGGCAGGCCGTTCATTCGTAGTTCAGCCGTGCCCAGTTCATTCCGTCGAACGACAGCAGGTCGCTTTCGCCGATCGACCACAGCATGCCGTCCTTGACTTGCAGTCGGCCGGTGGTCACGCGTCCTTCGAAGGGTAACTGCTCCGGCACCAAGTCGTCACCTTCGACCACGTAAACATGGGCGT
>CAHJWV010000331.1 GCA_903643055.1 Burkholderiales bacterium
GCATGCGGCGGGACTGGGCCGCAGCGAACAGCGCATCGCAGCTGAGCTTGTGGACGGTCGGGAACACGACCGCGCTGGTCGTGCCGTGGGCCAGCAAGGCGTCGAGGAAGCGCGCGGCGCCGGCCTGCGCCTCGGCCTCATCGGCATAGCGCTGCTCGGCCGGGAAGGTGTAGGTGTCGAGCCAGTCGAGCAGCGCGCTGCCGTAACTGGCGATCACCTCGAGCTGCGGGCTGTGCACATGGGTGTCGATGAAGCCGGGCAGGATCAGCCGGCCGCGGTGATCGTGCAGCTGCCAACTGGCATCGGGGGTTTGATGGCCGGGCTGCGCGCCCGCAATCACGCCCTGGTCGATCAGCAGCCAGTGGTCGGGCCGAAAGCGCACGGCGCTGGACTCGATCGCACCCCATTCGGGCATGCCGGTGAAATCGAGCAGGTCGCCGCGCAGCGCGATGCGGGTCGGGTGAGGCATGGGCGTTTCAGTGCAAGCGACGTACCTGCGCCGCGCTCAGCGGCATGCCGCGTGCTTGATCGCTCGGGCACATCATGTTGTTGAAAACGGCTCGCTGTGTCATAAGTCTTTCATCGGCAGATTGGTCCATCGTAGCCACCCCGTGGCCGCAGGTCTGCCTTGCAACCCATTGTCCCTGCCATGACCTCTCAGCCCATCCGCTTCCATCACCGCGGTGCCATCGTCGAAGTGCAAGGCGCCCACCCGACGCGGTCGGTGCTCGACTGGCTGCGCGAAGACGCCCGCTGCAGCGGCACCAAGGAAGGTTGCAACGAAGGCGATTGCGGTGCCTGCACCGTGGTGGTCGGCGAGCTGCCGTCGGGGGCCGAGGGCGATGACGCGCCGGTGCGCGGGCTGAGCCTGAAGGCGGTCAATGCCTGCCTGATGTTCTTGCCGACCTTGAACGGCAAGGCCTTGTTCACCGTCGAAGACCTGAAGCGCGGCCAGGCCTTGCACCCGGTTCAGCAAGCGATGGTCGATTGCCATGGTTCGCAGTGCGGCTTCTGCACGCCGGGCTTCGTGATGTCGCTGTGGTCGAGCTATGAGCGCCATCAGGCTTGCGGACAGCGGCCGAGCCGGCAAGCGCTGGCCGATGAGCTGTCGGGCAACCTGTGCCGCTGCACCGGCTATCGACCGATCCTCGATGCCGGCCAGCGCATGTTTGACCTGCCAACGGTCACGCTCGATACCGCGCCGGTGATCGACGCGCTGCAGCGCTTGAAGCAGGAGGTCGGCTTCCACTACGCTGCCCCCCACCCGCAGCAGCGTGAGGCCGATGGCTCGGCGCGGCTCGATCACTTCCATGCGCCGCGCACGCTCGATGAGCTGGCTGCGCTGCGCGAACACAAGCCGCAGGCGCGCTTGCTGGCCGGCGCCACCGACATCGGCCTGTGGGTCACGAAGCAGTTCCGCGACCTGGGCGAGATCATTCATCTGGGCGCGGTCGATGAACTGAAGCGCATCGAGGTCGTGGACGGTGCGCTGCACATCGGCGCCGGTGCGTCGCTGGAGTCGGCGTGGCGTGCCTTGGCCTCTCACTTCGACGGGCTGACCGAGGTGTGGCTGCGCTTTGCGTCCTTGCCGATCCGGTGGGCCGGCACGATGGGCGGCAACGTGGCCAATGGCTCGCCGATCGGCGATTCGGCGCCGGTGCTGATGGCGCTGGATGCGCGGGTCGAGCTGCGCCGAGGCACCACGATCCGCCGCATTCCATTGAACGCGTTCTACCTCGGCTATATGAAGAACCAACTGCAGCCTGGCGAATTCGTGCAGGCGCTGATCGTGCCCCTGCCGGTCGCGGCCGCGGTCACGGCCGCGCAGGCCCGCGTGCTGAGGGTCTACAAGATCAGCAAGCGTTTCGACAGCGACATCTCCGCCGTTTGCGCTGCGCTGTCGCTGCGCCTGAGTGGTGACACAGTCAGCGACGTGCGCCTCGTCTTTGGCGGCATGGCCGCGACAGTGCAGCGCGCCGCGCAGGCCGAAGCGGCTGTCATCGGCCAGCCATGGACGCAGCCCACCGTCGATGCCGCCCGCGCTGCGATGGCGCAAGACTTCCAGCCCTTGTCTGACATGCGGGCCAGCGCGGCTTATCGCTTGCAGGTTGCACAGAACCTGTTGCAGCGCTTCTGGCTCGAAACCCGGCACCACGACCCGTTGCCGCCGCAAGCCACCAGCGTCTGGAGCGTGATGCCGCATGCGGCCGCGCAAGGAGCTTGAGATGAACAAGCCACGCGAACCATTTTTGCTTCAACCCATCGAGGCCTATGGCAATCACCTGAAGAACACCGCGCTGCGCATCGATGCCGATGCCGAGGCGCAGCAGGCCTTGCGCGAAGGCGAGTGCGTGGGCCGGCGCGTGGGCATCAGCCGGCCCCATGAGTCGGCCCATCTGCATGTGGCCGGTGAGGCGGCTTACATCGATGACCAGCCCGAACTGGCCGGTACCTTGCACGCCGCGCTCGGCCTGTCGCCAGTGGCGAATGGCCGTGTCACGGGCCTGGCGATCGAGCGCATCCGCCAGCTGCCAGGCGTAGTCGCGGTGCTGACGGCGGCCGACATTCCCGGTGTCAACGACTGCGGCTCGATCGTTCATGACGAGCCGATCCTGGCGGAGCTGACGAAGGACGCCGATGGCCGATGGGCCGGCGAGTTGCGCTATGTCGGGCAGCCGGTGTTCGCGGTGATCGCGCAAACGCGTGACGCTGCGCGCCGCGCTGCCGCGCAGGCCCGCAGCGTGCTGAGCGTCGAGGCGCAGGCGCCGATCCTGACGCCGCAGCAGGCCCACGCCGAGGGTCGCTATGTGCTGCCGCCGATGCACCTGGCGCGCGCCTCGAGCGCAGGCGGCGCGGCAGCGGCGATTGCCGCGGCGCCACGGCGCTTGACGGGGCACTTTGAGGTCGGCGGGCAGGAGCAGTTCTACCTCGAAGGCCAGATCAGCTACGCGATTCCGAAAGAAGACCGCGGCATGCTGGTGCATTGCTCGACGCAGCACCCGAGCGAGATGCAGCACCTGGTCGCGCATGCGCTGGGTTTGCAGGCGCATCACGTGCAGGTCGAATGCCGGCGCATGGGGGGCGGATTTGGCGGCAAGGAGTCGCAGTCGGCACCGTTTGCCTGCATTGCGGCGGTGGCGGCGCGGCAGCTGAACCGGCCGGTCAAGCTGCGGCTGGACCGCGATGACGACTTTTTGATCACCGGGCGGCGCCATTGTTTCTGGTACGAGTACGAAGCCGGTTATGACGACGAGGGCCGCGTGCTGGGCGCCGAGATCACGATGGTTTCTCGCGCCGGCCATTCGGCCGATCTGTCGGGCCCGGTGATGACCCGCGCGCTGTGCCATTTCGACAATGCCTATTGGCTGCCTGACGTGTCGATGCACGGTTATTCCGGCAAGACCCACACCCAAAGCAACACCGCGTTTCGCGGCTTCGGAGGCCCGCAGGGGGCGATTGCGATCGAGAACATTCTCGACAGCATCGCCCGCCTGCTGGGCAAAGACGCACTCGACGTGCGGCGCCTGAACTTCTATGGCGAGCATGAGCGCAACGTCACGCCGTATGGCCAGACGATCGAAGACAACATCATCCACCCGCTGTGCGACGAGCTGGAGGCGGGCGATGCTGTCGAGAATGTTCTCGA
>CAHJWV010000332.1 GCA_903643055.1 Burkholderiales bacterium
TGGGTCTCTTGTCTGCTACTTCGTCAGCCCGCCCCCTCTGAAGCCATCGCTCTCGCGTCACTGCGAACAACACGCCGCATCCGGTCCGACATTCATGCAAATTGGTTTTTCGATCAACGAGATTCTGTGCCTGCTGAGCCTGGCCAGCGGCGCCTGCTGGGTGGCCTGGAAGCGGCGGCTGCGCCGCCTGCCTCTGCCGGAGCGCAAGCCCTTGTGGGTGAGCTTTGGCGCCGAGCTCTTCGTCGTCATCGGGTTGATGTTCACCTGCCGCGTCGCGGTGGCCGATTGGCCGAAGGTGCCATCGGGCTCGATGGAGCCGACGCTGCGCGTGGGTGACTATCTGCTCGTCAATCACCTGGCCTACGGCCCGCGCCTGCCGTTCACCAACACCGCGATCGAGTTCGGCCAACCGCAGCGCGGTGATGTGGTGGTGTTTCGTTATCCGCTCAACGTGTCGGAGTTCTATGTGAAGCGGCTGGTCGGCCTGCCGGGTGACCAGATCCGCTTTCAAGAGGGCGTGGTCAGCATCAACGGCGAGCCGATCAACGCGGTGCCGGTCCAGGCCGATGCGCAGGCGCCGGAGCGCGAGGAAGACCGCGGGCAATGGCTGCTGGAAGAAAAGACGCAGAGCCAGCAGCGCGTCATCAAGATCAACCCTTTCGTGCAGGGCCGCTTACCGCTGAACCTGCAGGACGGCGGCCTGGCCAAGGCCTGCCGCAGCGAACATGCCGGCAGCTGGGAATGCACCGTGCCGAAAGGCCAGTACCTGATGCTCGGCGACAACCGCGACAACTCGGCCGATTCGCGCGTCTGGGGCTTTCTGCCTCAAGAGCAGGTGTACGGCAAGGCGACACGCGTGCTGTTCAACCTGTCGGACATGTCGCGCAGCTGGAAGCCCTTGTGAGCCGGCGCTGCACGTTTTCTGCATCAGGGGCCGCGCCCCTCGGAATGAAAGTCCGTCATGACCTTTGATTTGCAAGGCCGGCACATCGTGCTCGGCTTGAGCGGTGGCATTGCCTGCTACAAGTCGGCCGAGCTGACGCGGGCGCTGATCAAGGCCGGCGCCACGGTGCAGGTGGTGATGACGCAGGCGGCCGAAGCCTTCATCACGCCGGTGACGATGCAGGCGCTGTCGACGCGCGAAGTCTTCACCAGCCAATGGGACGCACGTTCATCGGGCGGCGCGGCCAACAACATGGCCCACATCAACCTGACCCGCGAGGCCGATGCGGTGCTGGTGGCGCCGGCCAGTGCCGATTTCATCGCCAAGCTCGTGCATGGCGGCGCCGACGATCTGCTGAGCCTGCTGTGCCTGGCGCGGCCGATCGAGCGTTGCCCGCTGGTGATCGCGCCCGCGATGAACCGCGAGATGTGGGCGCACCCGGCCACGCAACGCAACATGGCGCAGCTGGCGGCCGATGGCGCGACGGTGTTCGGCCCTGGCAACGGCGATCAGGCCTGCGGCGAGATCGGCGATGGCCGCATGCTGGAGCCGCATGAGCTGATCGAAGAGCTGACGGCTTTTTTCTCGCCGAAGGTGCTGGCCGGCCAACGGGTGCTAATCACCGCCGGGCCGACCTTCGAGCCGATCGATCCGGTGCGTGGCATTACCAATCTTTCCAGCGGCAAGATGGGCTTTGCGCTGGCGCGCGCCGCGCATGAGGCGGGTGCGCAAGTCACGCTGGTGGCCGGGCCGGTGCATCTGCCGACGCCGCGCGGCGTGCAACGCATCGATGTGCAGACCGCGCAGCAGATGCTCAACGCGGTGTTACCGCAGGCCACGCAGCACAGCGTGTTCATCGCGACGGCCGCGGTGGCCGACTGGCGGCCGGCGCAGCTCTCCGATCACAAGATCAAGAAGAATGGCAGCAAGGTCGCGCCGAGCTTCGAGCTGACCGAGAACACCGACATCCTTGCGGCCGTGGCGCAATTGGAGGGCCGGCCGTTCTGCGTCGGCTTTGCGGCCGAGAGCCATGACCTGCTGAAGCATGCGCGTGAAAAGCTGGAGCGCAAGAAGCTGCCGTTGATCGTCGGCAACCTGGGGCCCGCCACCTTCGGCCGCGATGACAACGCGCTGGTGCTGATCGATGCGCAAGGCCACCGCGAGCTCGATCGCGCCGACAAGCTGACGCTCGCACGCGCTCTGATCAGCGAGATTGCGCAGCGCATTGCGGTGTTGCCGGCAGCGCCTGAGGCACCGAGCTTGATCAGCGTTTGAGCGCGGCGCGATTCCGGTATCGATCTTGATTCGAGGTGGCGCTGAAGCCCTGCGCGCAGGCTCGCCGACCACTGTTGTTTGACCCTGCTCCGAATGACCTTAGCTCCGAACGATTCCCATGACGACGATTGACCTCAAGGTGCTTGATGCACGCATGGCCGAGCAACTGCCGGCTTACGCCACGCCGGGCAGTGCCGGCCTCGACCTGCGCGCCTGTCTCGACGCGCCGATGCCGCTCGAACCTGGGCAAACCAAGTTGATCCCGACGGGCCTGGCGATCCACGTCGCCGACCCTGGTCTGGCGGCGGTGATCCTGCCGCGCTCGGGCCTGGGCCACAAGCACGGCATCGTGCTCGGCAACCTGGTCGGCCTGATCGATTCGGATTACCAAGGCCAGCTGATGGTGAGCTGCTGGAATCGCAGCGAGACCACGTACACCGTGCAACCGATGGAGCGCATTGCGCAGCTGGTCATCGTGCCGGTGGTGCAGGCGCAGTTCCGTGTGGTCAATGAGTTCGGCGCGTCCGACCGCGGCGTCGGCGGCTTCGGATCGACCGGCCGAGCCTGAGGCCGGCACGGGTAAAGATCCGTGAAGTCAGCGGGCTGTGAAGGCCGTCGTGTTCATCTAAGCTTCCTCAAAGAGAAGAAGCAAATGCTAAGCTGAGCGAAGTAATTTCAGGCGCCTTGCCGCGCTCGCTCCCGATGCCAATTGCTTCTGAATCCGCCGCGCTGGCCTGCGCGGCCGAGATCATCGATGTGGTGCCCGCCGCGATGAATGCGGTGCGGGCCAGCATGCGAAGCCATGTCGACGATGGCTTGTCGATTCCGCAGTTCCGCTGCCTGGGTTTCATCGTTCGACAGCCTCGCTCATCGGTCAGCGATGTCGCTGCCTTCCTCGGCGTGACGCTGGCCACGGCCTCGGCGATGGTCGATCGCCTGGTGCGTGCCGGCCATGTCGATCCATCGACGTCCACGGCCGACCGCCGCCGCAGCGAGCTGAGCGCCAGCGCCAGCGGCAAGGCGGTGGTTTCGCGAATCCGGCTCGATGCGCGGCGCGACATCGCTTCATTGTTGGCTGAAGCCAGCGAGGCCGATCTGGCGGTCGTCGCTGCGGGGCTCTCGGTGATGAAAAAGCTTTTTCGGCGCAGCCCGTCGGTCTGAGGCTTGAGGCCAGAGGCTCTAACCGGGCGCTGGCCCGAACCGAGCGAACTTTTCGCCTGCAAGTCAGTCATTGAATAGCGTTACGCCACACGAGGCAAGAATGAAGAAGAACATAACGGCATGGGTGATGGTTGGAATCGGGGTGCTCGGCGTGGGCGGCTACCTGCTGCGCCCGCACCCCGACGCGGAGGGCGGACCGGCCTCGAATCGGGCCGCGGGTGGCGGTGGCGGTGCAGGAGGCGCGGTCAGTGTCAGCACCGTGCGCGCCACGCAGCGCGATGTGGCGGTCACGCTCGATGCGACGGGTGCAGTCAGCTCGCTCAACAGCGTCGAAATCCGCCCACAGGTCAGCAGCACCATCAGCAAGGTGCACATCCGCGAAGGGCAGTTCGTCAAAGCCGGCGCCTTGCTGTTCACGCTCGATTCGCGCACCGATGAGGTCAACGTGACGAGGGCGCGTGCGCAACTCGCCAAAGACGCTGCGACCCTGGCCGATGCGCAGCGGCAACTGGCGCGCAGCCGCGAGTTGTTTGTGCAGAACTTCATCGCGCAGGGCGCGGTCGACACCAATCAGTCGCTGGTCGATTCGCAGCTGGCGGTGGTGGCCGCCGATCGCGCGGCGATCGAAGCGGCGCAGGTCAGCCTGGGCTACAACCGCATCGTCGCGCCAGCGGCCGGGCGGGCTGGCGCGATCAACGTGTTCGCGGGCAGCTATGTGCAACCGAGCGGCTTGCCGCTGGTTACGTTGACGCAGATCGACCCGATCGCCGTCAGCTTCAACCTGCCGCAGCGCAATCTCAATGAGGCTTTGAAATCGCTGCGCAACGGCGGGGGCAGCGTGGCGGCGGTGCTGCCCGAAGGGCGCGGCACGCTGCAAGGCAAGCTGCAGTTCGTCGACAACGCGGTCGATGCGTCTTCGGGCAACGTGAAGGTGAAGGCGGTGTTCGACAACAAGGAAGAAGCCTTGTGGCCCGGCGCTTATGTGTCAGTACGGCTGACGGTGCAGACCCTGAAAGACGCGATCAGCGTGCCGCAGGCGGCGATCGTGCAAGGCCCGCGCGGCAAGACGGTCTATGTGGTCGGCGACGACAACAAGGCCGCGCAGCGGCCGATCGAGCTGATCGAGGCGGTGGGTGCCGATGCGGTCGTGACCGGTGTGCGGCCCGGCGAGCGCGTCGTGGTCGATGGCCGGCAGAACGTGCGGCCCGGCGGCGCGGTGGCGGAGTTTGCGGGCAAGGCCAGTGATGCCAAGGCCCATGGAAATGCCGCGACTGCGGCCTCGGCCACGACCGTGGTGACGCCATGAATCTGTCGGAGCTGTTCATCCGCCGCCCGGTGATGACGGTGCTGCTCAATGCGGCCATCGTGCTGGCCGGTGTCATCGCCTACAGCCGCATTCCGGTGGCGGCGCTGCCGAGCTACAACACGCCGGTCATCAACGTGACGGCTTCGCTGCCTGGCGCGAGCCCGGAGACGATGGCCACCTCGGTTGCGTTGCAGCTGGAGAAGCAGTTCCAGACCATTCCGGGCCTGAACGTCATCAGCTCCAGCAACACGTTAGGCAATACCTCGCTGACCTTGGAGTTCGACGAAGGGCGCGACATCGACGCCGCCGCGGTCGATGTCCAGGCCGCGCTGCTGCGCGCATCGCGTTCGCTGCCGCTGGACATGACGCAGCCGCCGGCTTATCGCAAGGTGAACCCGGCCGACTCGCCGGTGCTGCTGCTGTCGCTGACTTCGCCGTCTCTCGCGATGTCGGATCTGAACGATTTCGCCGAGCATCTGATCTCGCCGAGCCTGTCGACCTTGACGGGCGTCGCGCAGGTCAACATCTTCGGCCAGAAGCGCTATGCAGTGCGTGTGCGGGTGCAGCCGGACGCCTTGTCGGCGCGCAACATCAGCCTCGACGAGTTGACCACCGCACTGCGGGCGGCGAACGCCAACACGCCGGTCGGCACGCTCGATGGCCCGCAGCAGACCTTGACCTTGCAGGCCAACCGCCAGTTGCGCAACGCGGCCGAGTTTGCCGAGCTGATCGTCAGCAGTCGCAGCGGCAACCCGGTGCGCCTGCGCGATGTGGCTGATGTCGAAGACAGCTTCGAGACCGTCAAGACTTCGGCCACCTTCAATGGCGAGACAGCGATCACGCTGGCCGTGCTTCGCCAGCCCGACGCCAACACCGTGAAGGTGGTCGATGCGGTCGCGGCCGCCCTTCCGGGTTTTCGGGCGCAGCTGCCGCAGTCGGTGCGGCTGGTGATGTTCAACGACCGCTCGGCGTCAATCCGCGAGGCGCTGCATGACGTGAACCTCACGCTCGTCGGCACCATCGTGCTGGTCGTGTTGGTGATCTTCCTGTTCCTGCGCCGCTTTGTCGCGACCGTCATTCCGACGCTGTCTTTGCCGGTGTCGCTGGTCGGGGCGGTCGCGCTGTTGTGGGGGTTCGGCTTCACACTCGACAACATCTCGCTGCTCGGGCTCACGCTGGCGGTCGGGCTGGTGGTCGACGATGCGATCGTGATGCTCGAGAACATCATGCGTCACGTCGAAGAAGGCGTGCCACCGTTTCAGGCCGCGCTGCGCGGCTCGCGCGAAGTCGGCTTCACCATCATCTCGATCTCCACCTCGCTGATCGCGGTGTTCATTCCGATCTTCTTCATGCCTGGCGTGATCGGCTTGCTGTTCCATGAGTTCGCGGTGATCGTGTCGTTGGCCATCATCGTCTCGGCCTTTGTTTCACTGACCTTGGTGCCGATGCTGGCCAGCCGCTTCCTCAGTGATGAAGATCACAAGAAGCCGCCGGGTGCACTGGTGCGTTCGTTCGAGCGCGGCTTCAACGCGCTGTTGCGCGCCTACATGCGCTCGCTCGATGGCGCGCTGCGCCGTCGCTGGATCGTGATGGTCGTGGCGGTGCTGACCTTCATCGGCACCGCGGTGTTGTTCATCGAGATGCCGAAGGGCTTTTTCCCCGAAGAAGACATCGGGCAAATCAGCGCCAGCACCGAGGCCTCTGAAGACACCTCGTTCCCGGCGATGGTGCAGTTGCAGGACCGGGTCGCGGCGATCGTGCGCGCCGATCCGAACGTCGAAGCGGTCAACTCGATCAACGGCGGCAGCGGCGCGCAAAACACCGGCCGCATGTTCATCACACTGAAGCCGCACGGTCAGCGCAAGCCGATGAAGCAGGTGATCGAAGGCCTGCGCAAGCAGTTGCGCGAGGTGCCAGGCATCGCGGTGTTCCTGCGGCCGATCCAGAACCTGCAGTTGGGCGGGCGCACGAGCAAGAGCCAATACCAATACATCCTGCAAAGCGTGACGGCCGGCGAGCTGAACGACTGGGCGACCAAGATGCAGGAAGGCCTGCGTGCCGACCCGTTATTTCGTGACGTGACCAGCGATTCACAGCTGCGCGGGCTGCAGGCCACATTGAAGATCGACCGCGACCGCGCGAACACCTTGGGCGTGTCGATCGACGCGGTGCGCTCGGCCTTGTTCAGTGCCTTCGGTGAGCGGCAGGTGTCGACCATCTACACACCGGTCGACAGCTATCAGGTGATCATGGAAGTGGCGCCTGAAGCGAAGGAAGACGAACGCGCTTTCAGCGGCATCTATGTGCGCTCATCCAATGGCGCGCTGGTGCCGATCAGCAGCTTTGCGACGGTGGAACGCACGGTCGGCCCGACCTCGGTCAACCACGTCGGCCAGCTGCAGGCGGTGACGATCTCATTCAACCTCGCACCCGGAACGGCGCTCGGCGACGCGACGGCGCGCATCGAGCAGGTGCGCGAGCAGATCCAACTGCCAAGTTCGATCATCACGACCTATGGCGGCGATGCGGCGGTGTTCAAGAGTTCGCAGGGCAGCCAGGCGATCCTGATCATCGCTGCGCTGCTGGTGATCTATGTGCTGCTGGGCGTGCTGTATGAAAGCTATGTGCACCCGCTGACCATCCTGGCAGGCTTGCCCTCGGCGGCGGTCGGTGCACTGCTGATGCTCAAGCTCTTCAACCAGGACCTGACCTTGATCGCGACCATCGGCATCCTGCTGCTGATCGGCATCGTCAAGAAGAACGCGATCATGATGATCGACTTCGCGCTCGAAGCG
>CAHJWV010000333.1 GCA_903643055.1 Burkholderiales bacterium
TGGCATCGCCGAGCGCCGCACGCAGGTCGTCAACTGGGACCCGATCGACCAGACCGTGCTCGCCAATGAGCAGGTGATCGACGGCAAGGGCTGGCGTTCGGGCGCGGTGGTCGAGAAGCGCGAGATCCCCGGCTACTACCTGAACATCACGAAGTACGCCGATGAGTTGCTGCAGCATGTCAGCGAGCAGCTGCCGGGATGGCCCGAGCGCGTGAAGCTGATGCAGGAAAACTGGATCGGCAAGAGCGAGGGCGTGCGCCTGGCCTTCCCGCACACGATTGCCGGCCATGATGGCCAGCTGATTCAAGGCGGCCGGCTCTATGTCTTCACGACACGGGCCGACACGTTGATGGGCGTGACCTTCTGCGCCGTCGCACCGGAGCATCCGCTGGCGCTGCATGCCGCCGCCTCCAACCCGGCGGTGGCTGCCTTCATCGAGGAATGCAAGGCCGGCGGCACGACCGAAGCCGAACTCGCCACGCAGGAGAAAAAGGGCGTGCCGACCGGGCTGAAGGTGTCGCACCCGCTGACCGGCAAGCCGATCGATGTGTGGGTCGGCAACTATGTGCTGATGAGCTACGGTGACGGCGCGGTGATGGGCGTGCCGGCGCATGACGAGCGCGACTTCGCGTTTGCGAAGAAATACGGCATCGACCTGCTGCAGGTCGTGCAGGTCGATGACGAGCCGCACTTCAGCTACGACCACTGGCAGGAGTGGTATGGCGACAAGACGCGCGGCGTCACGATCAACTCCGACAACTTCAGCGGCCTTGACCACAAGACCGCCGTCACGGCCGTGGCCGAGGCGCTGGCGCACAAGGGCCTGGGCGAGAAGAAGACGACCTGGCGCCTGCGCGACTGGGGCATCAGCCGCCAGCGCTACTGGGGCACGCCGATCCCGATCATTCACTGCGAGGAGCATGGCCCGGTGCCGGTGGCTGAGCGCGATCTGCCGGTCGTGTTGCCCGAAGACCTGATCCCCGATGGTTCCGGCAACCCGCTGAACAAACACGCCGCGTTCTTGAACGTGGCCTGCCCGACCTGCGGCAAGCCTGCGCGGCGCGAGACCGACACGATGGACACCTTCGTCGACAGCTCGTGGTACTTCATGCGCTACTGCGACGCGCGCAATGACAAGGCGATGGTCGGCGCCGGCACGCAGTACTGGATGCCGATGGACCAATACATCGGCGGCATCGAGCACGCGATCCTGCATCTGCTGTACGCCCGCTTCTGGACCAAGGTGATGCGCGACCTGCACCTGGTGAAGGTCGATGAGCCATTCACCCGGCTGCTGACGCAGGGCATGGTGCTCAACGAAGCCTTCTCGCGCACCGAGAGCGGCAAAGACTACTTCTGGGCCAAAGACCTCGACATCGCTCGCGACGAGCATGCCAATGTGCTGTCGGCCGTCAGCAAGGCCGACGGCAAGCCGGTGGCCTATGAAGGCTGGACGACGATGTCCAAGTCGAAGAACAACGGCGTCGACCCGCAAGAGTTGATCGAACGTTATGGTGCCGACACTGCGCGCCTGTTTGTGATGTTCGCGTCACCGCCTGAGCAGACGCTCGAATGGAACGATGCCGGCGTCGAAGGCGCGCACCGCTTCCTGCGGCGCGTCTGGAACTTCTGCTCCGATGACGCCCGTGCTCCTTTGCTGCGCACGCATGCAGCAGCGAACTGGCAAGACCTGGGCTCGGAGGGCAAGGCCTTCCGGCGCGAAGTGCATTTGCTGCTGAAGCAGGCGAGCTTCGACTACGAGCGCATGCAATACAACACCGTCGTTTCGGCCGCGATGAAGCTGCTGAACGCGATCGAGAAATTCGGTGCCGTGCCTACGCTTGCTTCGCAAGCCGATGCCGCGCCGGTGAGCCTTGCGCGCCGCGCTGCGCTGCGCGAGGCGGTGTCGGTTCTGCTGTGCGTGTTGTACCCCGCGTGCCCGCATTTGACTTGGCAGCTCTGGAGCGACCTCGGCTTTGCGAAGGTTCATGGCGATCTGCTCGATGCGCCTTGGCCCGCCGTTGATGAGGTGGCACTGGTGCAGGACGAGATCGAACTGGTGTTGCAGGTCAACGGCAAGCTGCGCGGCTCGGTTACTGTGCCGGTGAATGCTGACAAGGCGCAGATCGAGGCGGCTGCGCTGGCCCATCCGGATTACCTGCGTTTCGCCGAGGGCCGCGCGCCGAAGAAGGTGATTGTGGTGCCGGGCCGCCTTGTGAACGTCGTCGTCTGATGACGCGCTTTCGTTCGATACCGATGGCGCCGATGCGAGACCCAACCCGGAGCAAGCGGGCGTCGCGCCGCGTGGTCATGCTCGGCGTGATCGGCGCGGCCAGCCTGCTGGTCGCCGGCTGTGGCTTCGAGCTGCGCCGCTCGCCGGAGCTGGCCTTTCGCACGATATATCTGTCGGGCTTCAAGCCGCGCTCGACCTTGGCCGATGAGCTGCGTCGCACGCTCTCGTTGACGACGACCACGCTGGTGGTCGACAACCCGACGAAGGCCGAAGTGATCCTGGAGTCGCTGACCGATGTGCGCGACAAGAGCGTCAGCGCGCCGGGCTCTGCCGGCCAGGTGCTGGAGCTGGAACTGCATGCGCGCTTCAGCTTTCGCTTGCGCAATGCCGCAGGCAAAGAGCTGATCGGCGCGTCGGAGATTGCGCAGGTGCGCGACATGACCTTCAACGAGCGCGATGCCTGGGGCAAGGAGCAGGAAGAAGAGATGCTCTACCACTCGATGCAAAGCGACATTGCAGCTCAGGTGCTGCGCCGGCTGGCCGCGGTGAAGGCGCTGTAGCGCGATGCAGCTGCGCTCCGATCAACTTGCCGGCCACCTGGCCAAGGGCCTGCGCTCGCTGTACACCGTGTACGGCGATGAGCCGCTGCTGGTGCAAGAAGCAACCGATGCCATTCGCGTTGCGGCCCGCGCGGGCGGCCACAGCGAGCGCCAGGTGCACACCGTGGCCGGCGCGCATTTCGACTGGAGCGGGCTGATCGGCGCCTCGCAGGCGATGAGCCTGTTCGCCGACAAGCAGCTGATCGAAATCCGCATTCCATCGGGCAAGCCGGGCAAGGAGGGCTCCGAGGCGTTGCAGCGTTATTGCGCGCACCTGTCAGGCGATGTGGTGACCGTGCTGCAGCTGCCCAAGCTCGACCGCACGCAGCAAAGCAGCAGCTGGTTCACCGCGCTCGATGCGGCGGGCGTGACCTTGCGCGTCGACCCGATCGAACGCGAGGCGCTGCCGACCTGGATTGCACAACGCCTGTCCGCGCAAGGCCAGCGCGTGCAGGGCGGCGAGGCCGGGCAGCACACGCTGGCGTTTTTCTCCGACCGCGTCGAAGGCAACCTGCTGGCGGCGCACCAGGAAATCCAGAAGCTGGCGCTGCTTTATCCGGCCGGCGAACTGAGCTTCGAGCAGATCGAAGCGGCGGTGTTGAACGTGGCGCGCTACGACGTGTTCAAGCTGGGCGAGGCGATTCTGGCCGGGCAGGTCGGGCGCGCGCTGCGCATGCTCGATGGGCTGCAGGCCGAAGGCGAGGCCGCGGTGCTGGTGCACTGGACCCTGGCCAACGACATCCTGGCGCTCAAGCGCGTCAAGGATGCAGTGAACCATGGCAAGCCCTTGCCGATGGCGCTGCGCGAGGCGCGGGTCTGGGGCAACAAGGAGCGCCTGTTCGAGCGCGTCGTGCCGTATCTCGACACCGACGCGCTGGCGCGGCTGGTCGAGGCGGCGCAGGTGTGCGATGGCCTCGTCAAAGGCCTGCGGCACCGCGACTGGCCGCTCGATGCCTGGGAAGGCTTGCGCAGGTTGGTGCTGATGACGATCCAGGCGATGGCCGCGCCCACGGGCGGGCGCAGCAAGCGCGCGCCGCTGCCACCGCTGGTGCTGAACGCTTGAGCCGCGTTTGAGTGGCGCTTGAGCTGAGCGGCATCAATGATCTTGGCCGACGGCACGGCGCGCTCAGCGGTAAACCGTTCGGCGCTGAACGACTGTGTCAATAACCTTGTGTGCGATCGACCCGGTGCGCGATTGCGCCGCCCGCGCGAAATGACCGCACATTCGCCGCCACGACTGCAGCGGCACTGCGCGGGTCGGTCATTGCGGCGGCATGCGGCAGTACCGTAATGCGCGGGTGTTGCCAAAACGGGTGATCGATCGGCAAGGGTTCGCGTTCGAACACATCGAGCACCGCGCGATGCAGCAGGCCAAGCTCCAGCGCCTGCAGCAGATCGGCTTCGATCACATGCCCGCCGCGCCCCAGGTTGACGAGGCTGGCACCGCGCTTCATCAGCGCGAAACGCTCGCTGTTGAAGAGGCCGCGGGTGGCTTCGGTCAAGGGCAGCAGGTTGATCAGCAGGTCGGCTTGCGACAGCACGCCGTGCAGCGCGGCATCGCCATGGCGGGTGTCGATGCCATCGATCGACGTGGGCCTTCGGCTCCAGCCGGTCACCGGGTAGCCGCTGCCGGCCACGCGCGCCGCAACCACGCGGCCGATCTCGCCCAGGCCCAGCACCGCGACGCGGCATTCGTCGGCGCGGGTTTGTGGATGCAGCTGCCAGCGGCGTTCGGCTTGTTGCTGTGCGTAGTCGAAGAAGCCGCGGTGCAGCGACAGCACCGCCCACAGCGCGGTTTGCGCCATCGCTTCGCTCATCGCCGGGTCGACCATGCGCGCCAGCGGCACGTGTGCCGGCAGCGTGTTGTCGTGCAGCAAGCGTTCGACGCCGGCCCAGGTGGACTGGATGAAGCGCAGCGCGGGCAGGCCCTGCAATGCGCCGGGCTCGGGGCCGGTGATGATGGCGATGTCGATCGCCTCGAGCGCACAAGCGCCGCGGTCGGTGACGATGGTTTCTTCCGGCAGCGCGGCGCGCAGCGTCTGCGCCCAATCCGTCAGGTCGCGGCCTTGAAGCGAGGTGGCAAGCAGGATCGGCATATCAGCCTTCTTGAGCGGCGTTGGTGTTGGTGTTGGTGTTGGTGTTGGTGTTGGTGTTGGTGTTGGTGTTGGTGTTGGTGTTGGTGTTGGTGTTGG
>CAHJWV010000334.1 GCA_903643055.1 Burkholderiales bacterium
TCAGGCCGGTCAATGCAGCGCCGCCGATGCCTTGGCCGGTGCGCAGGAGAAGGTCGCGGCGCGAAAAGTTGCTCATGGTGTTTTCCTTGAATGGGGTGTGTCGTGAAGGCGCGCAGCGCCGCAGCGAAAGGTGGGGGGTGAAGCCTCTGCGCTTGAGCGCGGTGGGCTCCCGGTCCGGGCAGGGCCGGGAGCAGCCGCGATCAATCAACGAGAGGCGGATCGCTTGCTTACAGTAAAAGAAAGGCGATCCATCAAAGCAATCCGTCAAAAGCAATCCATCAGAAGCGATAGGCAAAGTCGTTGGCGTTGGCGACGGTGTGAACGAGGTCCACGAAGGCTGCGGCCCGCACCGGGTTGATCGGCGTGTTGGGCTTCAGGCCGGTAGGCACTGCCACCTCGAACTTGCCTGCGGTCGCCTTTTGGGCAATCACCTTCTCCTGCTGGTTCAGGAAATCTTTCAGGGTCGCTTTCTCGAGCTTGTTCGGCACGCGGCCGAACAGCACCTCATAGAGGCGATCGAGCTGTGCCGATTCATCCTTGCCCGCCTCGTTGATCACGCGCCCGGCGAGGGCCTGCGACCACGCGAAGACAACATCGCTGTTGAACAGCGTCAGCGCCTGCAACGGCGTCGTGGTGACATCGCGTTTCTGATGCGGCTGCACCGGGTTGGCCGGGTCGAAGTTGACGGTCAATGGATAAGGCACGCTGCGCCGCACGAAGGTGTAGATGCTGCGGCGGCGGGAGTCGTCCTCGCTGCGCGGCTCCTGCCACAGGTTGCCGGCGTTCAGGTTCTTCGGCACCGGCGGGAACACGGCCGGGCCACCGACCTTGTCGATCAACTGACCCGATGCATAAAGCAGCGAGTCGCGGATTTCTTCGGCCTCCAGTCGCTTGCGTGGGTAGACGGCCAACAGCTTGTTGTCGGGGTCGACTTTCACGACCTCGGCACGTTCGTCGGACGACTGGCGATAGGTGCTGGACAGCAGGATCTCGCGGTGCAGCTGCTTGACGCTCCAGCCGTTCTTGACGAAATCGGTGGCGAGTTGATCCAGCAGTTCGGGGTGCGTGGGCTTGGCGCCTGCACGGCCGAAGTCTTGCACCGTCGCGATGATGCCTTTGTCGAAATACTGGCTCCAGACGCGGTTGGCATAGACGCGAGCCGTCAGCGGGTTCTTCTCGCCGATCAACCAGTTGACGAGGGCGGTACGGCGGCCCGACGAGGTGGCGGTCGGCACGATCTGCACCGCATCGCCGCCCCACAGCTTCGGAATGCCGGGCTGCACTTCATCGGTCGGGCGCTCATGGGTGCCGCCAAAGCGCACGAAGGTCGGCGGTGCATCGGCATGGCCTAACTCGGTTGCGGTGGTGATGTTGGTCGTGCGGCCGTCACCCTTGGGCTTTTGCGCATCGAATTTCTTCAGCTCTTCGACCAGTTTCTTGTAGTCGGCATAGCGCTGCACGTTTTTCGGGTCGTACTCCGGGCCGTCCTTTTCTTCGGCCGAGAGCTTCAGATAAGCAATCGCTGCCTGCTGGTCGGTGCTGACGTTCTTGTGGCGCCAGTTGACCCAGCGATCGAGCGCCGTCCATTCGCTTTCCGGCTTGAAGATCGATTCGCGGCTGTCGGTGAGGTAGCGCTCCTTCTGGTACTTCACGCCCGCTTCGATCACCGGCTTCAGCAACTCCTTCTGGGCGTCGCGGATGCTCTTGGTCGCGGCCTGGTAGGCCTCTTGCGCCTTGGTGAATTCGGGGTCGGCTTTCAAGGTCTTCGACTTGGACTTCTCATCGAAAGCGAGGTTCGAGAAGAAGGCCTGCAGCTGGAAGTATTCCTTCTGACTGACTTTGTCGGCTTTGTGGTTGTGGCAACGCGCGCAGCCGATGGTGGCGCCGAGCAGCGATTCGCCGACCAGGTCGGTGATGTCGGTCTCGATGTTGTACTTGCGCTGGATCAGATCGCGCGAGTTGTCGTTGTCGGTATAGCCAGCCAGAAAGCCGGTAGCGACCTGCGCTTCTTCATTGCCGGGGAACAGCTCGTCGCCGGCCACCTGCTCTTTGATGAAGCGATCGAAGGGCTTGTCGCTGTTGAAGGCGTTGATGACGTAGTCGCGGTACAGGTAGTTGTTCGGGCGCGTCTGGTCGCCCTGGAAGCCTGCGCTGTCGGCATAGCGGGCCAGGTCGAGCCAGCGCCGCGCCTGGCGTTCGCCGAAGTGCGGCGACGCCAGCAGCCGATCCACCAGCCGCGCATGCGCATCGGGTGATTTGTCGGTGACGAAAGCCTTGACCTCTTCAGGCGAGGGCAGCAGGCCCCATGCGTCGAGCGTGGCGCGGCGGATGTAGGCCGCACGGTCGGTCTCGGGCGATGGCTTCAGGCCGGCCGTTTCCAGCTTGGCCAGCACGAAGGCATCGACGGGCGTGCGCACCCAGGCCTTTTGCTTGACCGCCGGGATCGCCGGGGCCAGCACGGGTTGGTAAGGCGACCAGGCCTTGGCGGACGCCGAGGGCTTGGCTTCGGGCACGTTGGCCGGTTGGGCTGTGGATGCTGCCGCCGTGCTCGCGGTCGTGGTCGTGGTTGTGGTTGTGGTTGAGGGCACGGTATCGCTGGCGGTGGCCGCTGTCGCCGCCGCTGCGGCGGTCAGGCAGAGGCTGGCGCAGAAGCCAAGCCGCAGGCCCGTTCGAATGCGAAGGCCAACGCCGAGATAGGACTTGTGTTTCATGAATGAATCCCCGCCATGGTGGATCTCTCCTCTTGAACTGATGCAGATCGATGCTGGTGCCGGCTGGCGGCACGAGATAGCTCAGGCAGACTCCCTCTCCGATCGACCGCCGCCACAGAAATGAACCGGAAAGGGGGAGTGCACTGCACTTTCTTCTGAGCAACTAACAAGCCAATCGACCTGCAACGCATTGCGTCTTTCGACACCGCTAAGTCATTGATTCGAATGCTTATTTGTTTGAAGAATTAGTTCGACGGAAAACGAATTTGGCCGATAGCCAGCAATTTGGAAAATCTTGCTGAGAAGCCAGCAGAAGCCAGCAGAGGCCAGCAGGCGCCAGGTTTGTCGCATCGGTCCGGTGTTCGACGGCGTGGCTGGGCGCTTCGACACACGAATGCCTGATCCCGCCGGTGTCCGATGCCCGATCTGATGGGCGCCTCGGGCGGGGCCCAAGGCACCGGGCCAAACCGCTGGGTGCGGCCCGGCCCTCAAAGCCGCATCACCGGCTTTACAGCTTGCCGGACAGCTGAATGCCGACCCAACGCGGGTCGCCCGGCGTGTAGCTGTTCCAGGTCACGGCTTGCGGCGTCTTGTCGTTGAACAGGTTTTTCGAGATCAGGCTGATATCGAACTTTCCATCGCTGCGGCCCAGGCCGATCGAGGCGTCCACCAGCCAGCGCTTTTTCACCCAGCCGTAAGCCGACAGCGCGTTGTCGGTGTTGTTGCCGCTGGTGAAGGCGGCATTGAAGCTGGTGTGGAAGATCTTGTCGCCCCAGACGCCGCGCCGGTACTCGGGGCCGATGTTGAAGGTGAAGCGTGCCGCGCCCGTCAGGTACTGGCCCGATACGTCCTGGTAGACCGCCGAGCTGGGCTGCACTTCGACAGGCACGGGCGAGTAGGCGAAGTCGCGGTACTTGGCTTCGGTGTAGGCGCCGGAGAAGCGGATCGTCGTGTTGCGCAGGCCGGCATACGAGCCATCGACTTCCAGGCCGTAGATGCGCACCTTGTCGGCATTGCCGGTGTAGGCGGCCGTGACGGCGGGGTTGAGCGGGTCCGGCAGGGCCACCTCCTGTTGAT
>CAHJWV010000335.1 GCA_903643055.1 Burkholderiales bacterium
GCAGCGAAGCGATCTGATGCAAGTTGTCGAGACCCAACTGGGTTTCGATCAGCACCTTCACGATGGTCCCGCGGTTGGAGATTTCGTTCAACGCGGCGGCCGGCAGGCGCTGGTAGCGAACGGCCGGCAGCTGTGCAATCGCCGACCGGTGCCCGAGCGGTGGAAAGCGGCAAGCCGCCACCACATCGGCGGCTTGCGCAGCGGTGTCGATGCGCGGAGCAATGATGCCCATCGCCCCGCCATCCAGCAGCCGCCCGATTGCCCCGTATTCGCGCTCCGGTACGCGCACCAGCGGCGTCAGGCCGATGTCGATGGCCGCACTGCAGATCTGCGACGCCACCTCGATCGAGATGCTGCTGTGCTCCAGGTCGACCCAGATCACATCGTGGCCGCTGGCCTTGGCCAGACGGGCAATTTCAGCGGTGCGGGCAGAGCGCACGCCAAGCGCGGTGACCGGCTCTTTGCGGCGCAACCGTGCCACCACAGAAGCCGCGATGTCGGCGGGTTCGCTTCGAGGCTGCGTCTCGGTGTTCATGCTGTGGTCAGTTGAGAGTGATGTTCTTTGCCTTGATCAGACGGCCCAGCGACTCGGTCTCGGCGTCGTCAGTCTTCTGCATTTGTTCCGGTGAGACGGTGATCGCGTCAGAACCGGCGTCAGCAATCGCCTTTGCAACAGCGGTCGTCTTGGTGGCCGCGTTGAGTGCCGCATTGATGCGGGTCACGATGGCCGCAGGCGTGCCCTTCGGCGCGTAGACACCGACCGAGGTGTAGATCTCCAGGCCGGGCACAGTTTCGGCAAGCGTTGGCACGTCCGGCAAGGCCGCGCTGCGCTTGCCACCGGTATAAGCCAGCGCCTTAATGCGGCCGGTCTTGATGTTAGGCAGCGCTGAGACCGGCGGCTCGAAGCCGATGGCCACCTGACCACTGATCACGTCGGGCATCGCGCTTTGCTTATAGGGAATCTGCACCAGCCGGATGTTTGTCGCGTCCTGCAACTGCTCCATGCCCAGGTGGGCTGTGCTGCCGGCACCATAGGACGCATACATCACCGATTCGGCCTTCTGCTTGGACAGCGCGATCACATCCTTGATCGACTTGGCCGGAAAGTCGGCATTGGCCACGATGAACGAGCCCCCGCGATACAACTGCGCCACCGGCATCAGGTCTTTGCGCGGGTCATAGGGCAGCTTTGAAAACAGGTGCGGCGCGGCCGTCACCGGCAGGCTGGTGGTCAGCAAAAAGGTATAGCCGTCAGGTGGCGACTTGGCGACGGCATCGGTCCCGATGGTGCCGGCCGCGCCCGGCTTGTTCTCGACGATTACCGTGACGCCGAGCGCCTTGCCCAGATTTTCGGCATACAAGCGGGCGAACGAATCAGCGCCGACGCCGGCGGGCGAAGGCGTGACGAAGCGAATCGTTCGTGAAGGCCAAACCTCTTGTGCAGAGGCAGGGAAAGCCGCCGCCGCGATGGCGACGGCAGAGAACATCAGGCCCAGAAAGGGTTTGAAACGGCGCATGGAGTCTTCCTCAGGTGATCGAGTCGGTTTTGTCACTTCCGATCGAGTGGCTTCGACGTCCACTCGGATCTGCTCAACCGATCGGCGACCTGATGCCGTCTTCGATGGGTCGAAGTTGCATCCTAGGTTCGCGGACTCATACCTGGAAATACTATTTCCAGCGCTCTTTGAATATTTAAAACGTATTTAAGGTCAAATACGGAGGCTTTTCAGCCATTCCTCGTCAATGGGCGCGATCAGCGCCCGACATCACGCACGAGGCGTGATCAATACATCAATTTGCCTTCGGCGGTGATCACACCAATGTCGACAAAACGGCTGCCCACATTGCCGTGTGTGAAGTCGACGCTGAAGCCTGCCAGGTCGATCGGCTCAGCGTGCAACGCCGCCGACAGCGCTGTTGGCGTCGACGCACGGGCGCGGCGCAGCCCTTCAGTCAATACGCGAGCGGTGATGAAGCCCTCGAATTGCAATGGAGTGAGGTCTTTGATGTCGGGGAAGGTTTGCCGCATCGCTGTCTGGAATTCACGTTGAAGCGGGGTGTTGAGGCCCATCGGGTTCGGGTAGCTCTGCGTCACCGCAATACCGCGCGTCCGCGTGCCAACGACCTGCATCAGCTGCGAAGTCGGTACATCCGAGGTCACATAGATGTGCTGATTGGCCCCGGCAGTTCTCAACGCATTGACGCCTGCCACGATGAACGATGGCGCGCCCAGCACCAACGTGCATTGCGGCTCGCCGGCCATCGCCAGGCGGGCCGCCTTTTGCAGATCGGCCGGATCGGCACCGGACTGCACTGCCGAGACCGTCATGCCGGGGAGCGTCTTGGCGACCGCAGCAGCCACCGCGGCACCCGACTGGCCGACCGGCGCGTCGTGATGAAGGATCGAAATGCGGGTGATACCCAACGTCGCTGCATGCTGAACGAGGCGTGAAATCTCCTGCCGATCGCCCGCGCGAAGGTGAAACAGCTTCGGGTGACCCGGATCCCGCAGCGCCTGCGCACCCGGAATGGCGTTCAGCACGATCACGTCATAGGCGTCGAGAAGTTTTTCCTCAAGCACCTTCTTCATCATCGTCGAGCCGATCGGCGATAAGACTGCGATCGGCCTGAGCTGCATCGCTTCGCGAAGCCGCGTACCGAAGACCGCCGGATCTCGTTGGTCATCGAACAATACAAGACGAATCGTTGAGGCGCGAACGCCACCGCGCTTATTGAACTGGGCCAGATGCGCGCGGATACCTTCGTTGACTTCGCGAGCATCGCCGGCGGCAGGGCCGGTCATCGGGCCGATTTGCACGGCGATCAACTCATCGGCCTGCGCCAGTCCAAATGAGAACAACAGAACGCTAAGCCAACTCAAAAAAACCAAACGTTGTCGGAGACGGCCCCGTAGGAAATTCTTTGATGATTCAAAAAGCATGATGCGTGTTCAATTCCTACAAAAGCGACCATCCGCTGCGATCGATTTAGGAGGGCCTATAACGCCAGATCTCACTGAAGTGCGCATTTTTGTGACGAGCACCGCCCCATACCCCAAGCCACTTCACGCTTCAAACAACCCAGCCCAAGGAAATAACGGGCGTACGGATGATGGATCCACAACGCGAAAACCAGCTTCCATCGCCTCGCGGCGCAGAGTGGCAAGGTCGCGTTCACGCAACTCCGGTTGCCATGGCATAGAGGCGGCTTAGCCTGCGCTCCGGGTCGTCGTGAGCCGCCTCGGCGGCCATCCACAATAAGCACGCGGGCCACGAGACTGCACAAGGCAGCCGCGTGGCCCGGCGATCCGATCAATTAAAAGTTGTGGGACAAACCGATTTGCAGCCCGCTGACCGAGGCGCCCGGCGTGCTGTCCGGAGACGCGTCACCGGTGACGTAAACCGCATTGCCCTTGTTGTTGATCTTCGAATACGTACCGTACAAGGCGGTCCGCTTGCTCAGCGCATGAACGTAGCCCACGCCCAGCTGCGTGGAATCATCACCATCCAGGCCGGTGCCGGAACGGTCAGCACGAGCAATGGAGAACTTGAAGGTGCCCTGCGGCCCAACCGGCGCGGTCAAGCCGAGCAGGTAGTTCTTCTGCTCGTCGTTCTCGGCGCGCTGGTCGAAGTAATAGCCCATCAAGCGCACCAGGCCGAAGTTATACGAAGCGCCGACATTGAAGAACTTCACGTCGTCGTTGGCGACCTTCGTCTCGCCATAGGCCACCGCCACGTCCACCGGGCCTTCGGCATAGCCGGCGCGAGCGCCAACGAAACGCGTGCCGTCGACGCCTTCAGGCAGAGCTGCCAACGCCTGGCCATAGAAGCCGCCCAAATTCTTTGGCAGGAAGTAGCCAATCGAATTGCTGGTGCGCACGAAGGTCCGCGCGCCGCCTACGCCGAATGGATAGCCTTCAATAATGTTGGCCGAACCCGCCACGCCCACCGTGCCGAAGGGCGCAAACTGCGAGACGTTCCAGAAGACCGGCGTGTAATCGCGGCCCAGCCGCAACTCACCGAGCGTCGCGGACGACAGACTCACGGTGGAACGGCGATGCCACGCCACGCCTTGCTGCGCACCGGTGTCGGCCAGGATGGCTGACTCAATCCAGAAACTTGCGGCCAGACCGCCGCCGAGGTCTTCAGTACCGCGGAAGCCGAGCCGGCTCGGGAAAATATTGCCGCCCTGATCCAGCGCGGTGCGCGACTCGCCGCCAGCTTTGGAGTAAGTCACGTTCAAGTCGATCGTTCCGAAGATCTGGACATT
>CAHJWV010000336.1 GCA_903643055.1 Burkholderiales bacterium
CCGAGGCCGACAACCATCGACGCGGCAATGGCCGACACGATGAAGACCGCCAGCAGGATGGGCGTAGCGCTGTCGGCAATGCGAACACCGCCGTTCTGCGTTCCGTAAGCCCAACCCAGGCCGATGCCCAATGCAGACACCACGGCCGACAGGATCAGGATGGCGGTGAGGCTGGAGGCGATCACATGCTCCAGCGCTTTGGGGTGCCGCTCGGTGCGGCCCACGAAGCGCAGCACCGTCGGGCCGATGCCCGCATCGGTCAACGCGCCGGCCATCACGAACGAATTGAACAAAACCAGCAGACCGAACTGCGCTGCGCCGAGGTAGTGCAGCTGCGCCGGGATGGCCACCAGCTGAACGACCTGCCCGAGGACGGTGCCTACCGCATTGGAGGCGAAGAGAGAGGCAACACGTCGGGCCTTGAGCAACAGGGGGGAGGACACCAAAACTTCCGTTCGAGATTCCAAGCCTTGTCAGACGACAAGGCCGGAGGCAAAAGTAATAAATCGTGAAGCGTAGAGGGCCACGCAGAAACAGCCAAGCAAATTCGAAACTCAGGAATCGGCGTGTTCACAACATACCCACGCATCAGAGCGTGGTAGCAGGGGTCGGACGTTTCAGGTCAAGGGCATGCGTCGTTGTCGTGACGATGGAAAGCGAAGGCTGGTGGGCCTTCGTGCCTGATGCGCGTTCAGCTCGGAAGCGTTATGTCAGAAGTGCAGTGATCGCCTGTGGCCGATGAATCTCTTGCATCCTGAGATCAGCCATTGGAATGGGGCAGCCTGCTGTTGCGTCCGGCCGGGATCAGCGGCCTGGCGGTAGGCGTTTGCTCGAAAGCCACCGGTGAACGGGGCTTGCGGCGGCGCCATCGTCCACGATAAGCCGGGGATCGATCTCGGCGCGGTCGGGCTGATGACGAAGGTCAAGCCGCCGGTCCGCCTCTCACCGCTTTGCATCCACTGGACCTCAACGCACTCTTGCCGAGGCGCCGGACCTGTCGATGGAGCAAGTCGGTGCCACGCCACCGCGCACAGCACGGTGGATGGATGCAGACCGGAAGCAATCAGAAACTGAACAACTTCAGGGTTTCGACGGTCGAGAAGCCCATCCGTACATACACAGGCTGGCCGTCATCGCTGGCTTGCAAGGTGGCGACCAGGTAGCCGCGAGCGCGGGCGAGTTTCAAAGCGGCGTCGGTCATGGCTGTGCCGATGCCGCGGCGGCGATAGGCCGGGTCGGTGGTCACGACATACACGCCCGCGACGCCACGGCTGAACAAGACCTCGGAGGTACCGACCACCTTGCCGTCGATGCGCCCGGCGAAACGCACCACATCGCTGCGGCGGGCCTCGCGTTCGACCAACGCATCGCGGTCTTCCACGCGCAGGCCGAAGTTCGGCGACCAGGCGCTGACCCATTCCGCCATCGCTTCCAGTCCGTTCACCTCCTCGATGACGAGGTCCGCCGGCGCAGCGCGGTTAAGCACCTGATCGAGCCGAACCGCCATCACCGGAAAGCTCATCGCGTGCACGGCGCCGGCGGCTCCGAGCCGGGTGGCCAGTTGCGGGTCGCTGCCGGGGCCGACCCACCACAACCAAGGCAGGCCCTCGAGTTGTCGGCGCACCTCGGAGATGAGTTGATCGGTCGCGGCTTCGCGTGAGCGGAGCACGCCATTGATCAGGGGATGAGGCAGGCCGCTTCGGTACAGCACGAGGTCGGCGTCGGTGGCTGAAGGGCTGACGCCGCCCCAGCCGCCCCAATATTCGCGGGCATTGGCCAGTTGCGGCTCGATGAGGTCGATCGATTCAATGGGTTTCATGCGGCGCAGTATTGCATCTTTGGGGCGGATCGAAACAGAGCCAAGACGATCGTTTGATCTCAAACCAAGTCTATCAAAACAAAGTTGGATCAAGCGGGCATGGATCGATTTCGGCTGGCTGTCAGCTTGATGCCTTTCAAGATTCGCCGATCACCAGCGTCAGCCCGACACCGCGGGTGGCCAGCGGATAAGCCACGCCGCTGCCCGCGGCTTCCCAGGCGCGGCGATTGGTGAGGTTCTCGATCGTCAACATGACCGACAGCGGTGTGCTGCCCCACGGACCATGCCAGTTCAGGCCTGCATCGATGCGGCCATAGCCCGGCGCAAAAATCAGGTTGTCATCGAACGATGCGCGCTTGGACACTGCGGTGCCCAGGATGCTGATCGTCCATGCGGGTGCTGGCAGCCGAGCCTCGGCGTAGACGCTGCCGCGGCGGGCCGGCACACCGGGCGGGCGCTTGCCGTCGAGGCTGCTGTCGCCGGTACCGGTCACTTGTGTGCGCAGGGCTTGCGTGGTGAAAACGATGCTGGCCCGCTCATCCGGCGCGGCCCAGCGCAAGGTGCTTTCGAGACCGCGGTGGGTCTGATGGCCGCGCCAGGCCGAGACGTTTTGCTGCTCGAAGCGATAAGGCCGTGTCAGCTCGAAGAGGCCGATGCCAGCGCTCCAGGTGTCACGCGTCCAGCGCACGCCGAGTTCATGCTCAGTGCTGTGGCCTGGCGGAAGAATGCGCTGGGCGGTGTCGGAGGTGATCGACGCATATTGCCGGCCGGTCGCGCCGCGCCCGCTGGTGAGCTGCACGCGCCAACTGGCATCGGGCGTCCAGGCGAGCGACAAGGTGGGCGACAGTGCCGATGCGCTTTGAGCTGCGCTGCCGTTGTCATCGCGAAAGCGGCTGGCGATGAGGGCGGCGTTGGCTTGCCATGCGGTCCAGCGTGCGCTGTGGCGCCAGCTGAATCGCGTTTCGCGGGACAGCAGCCGGCGCTCGCCCGTCGCCGGCAAGTCTTGCGGTACGCCGAGTGGCGTGCCGGGCTGCCATGGCCCCAAAAATTGTGCCGGCCGATCTTGGTCGGGCTCGCCGACCTTCAACGCCGACAGGTCCAGACTGCTGCGATGGCTGGCGCCCCAAGCCGTGAAGCGGTGGTTCAACTCGCCATGCCAGGCATCGAAACGGTGGCGTTGATCGGGGTAGACATAGGCCACTGCATCGAAGGGAGGTTGGCCGTTCTGGCCGGCCGGCGGGTCGAGGTACAGCTCACGGCGGTTTTCGACATAACGGACGCGTGACCAACCGAGGCGCAGCTGCGTGTCGGCATCCAGACCGTGCTCCAGCGCGAGCAATGAGCCTTCCTGGTGGCTGCGGTAGCGGCTCCAAGGCGTGTCGTTCGATTGATGGCGATCGGCGGGCTCGCTCAGTGCATCGGTGGCCGGCCAGCCGACACCGAACGGGCCGTGGCCGTTGCGCCATTCGAGGTCGAGGCGCAGCCGGGTCATCTCGCCGAGGTTCCAGTCAAGCTGGCTGGCAAGGTCGGTGGTGTGGCTGCGGTCGCTCAGCGCGTCACGCCAATGTTCTTCGCGTGCGGCCAGCCGCCAGTTCAGTGCCTGCGTTCGCACCGGTGCGGTCTCGTGGCGCAAGCTCCAGCCGCCATGGGCGTTGGTTTCCAACGTGCTGCGGCTGGGCATCTGCGGTTCGCGCCGCGTTACCAGGTTGACGGCGCCACCCGGAGGCGCACTGGCGCAGCCGAGGCCGGCACCACTGACCAGTACGTCTTGCCGCTCGATCAGCAGATTGGCCGTGTCTTCAAAACGCGCCCACGGATAGCCATCGCGCTGCAACTGGAAGCTGCCGTTGACGTCGAAGCCGCGCACGAGGCCGGGGTCGTGATCGACAAAGCCATAGCACTCGGAAGTGATCTGCTGGCGAAGCTGCTGTGCGAGACCGGTGTCGATCGGCTCAGCGGGATGCTCATTGGGTTGGACGGCCTGGGCCGGTTCCAGGTTACCGAGCAAGCTGATGGCAGCGAAAAGCAAAGCGCTTGCTTTGACGTTGTTGGCAAAGGGTTGGGTCTTCAAGTCGTGAGCGATGAACGTAGGATGCTTGAGCCGGCAGACGGCCCGTCGCGAAGGCAGCAAACAACACCGCGCAACGCTGTCAGCGCGATGCTCATCGGTATTGTTCAGCGACTGGGTCTGGCGGTGGCGTGGCCCGGCGCGCAGTATCGCCGGTCTCGCGAGCGCGGCGGGCGTCAAGCTTTGACTTCGATCGATCGTTGACGGTGGCTTGTCAGTGACGCGTCGATGACTTGTTAGTGCCGGACAAGAGGCCTAGTTCGATGGAAGCGCGTTCGGCTTTTGATGAAGCCTCTCAAGGCACGTGTTCACGGGGTAGGCCGCAGAGGTGGCTCCATCGGCCAGCGGATGTTGCCCATCACCTGAGCGTGCGCT
>CAHJWV010000337.1 GCA_903643055.1 Burkholderiales bacterium
GGGTGCGTGCTCAAAGGGGCAATGGGCACAGGCCGAAGGTCGCGGTCTTCCATCGACGCGCTTCGCTCACGAATAGGCGCCGGCTACGGCTCGCATCATCAGGCTCCAGCCATCGATCAGCACAAACAGCAAGACCTTCAGCGGCAGCGAGATCGAGACCGGCGGAACCATCATCATGCCCAGCGCCATCAAGATGGCCGCCACCACGAGGTCGATCAGCAGGAAGGGCAGAAAGATGACGAAGCCGGCCACGAAGGCTGCGCGCAGCTCGGAGAGCATGAAGGCCGGCACCAGCACGCGCAGCGGTACGTCCGCCGCGGGCCGGTTGTCAGGTGCTTCATCGAGGTGCGCGAGCTTGGAGACCGCCGCCACGTCTTCGGCTCGCACATGCGCCTGCATGAAAATCTTCAACGGCGCGATGCCACGGTCCATCGCCTGCTGCACACCGATCTTGCCGTCGAGAAACGGCGTCACGCCTTCGCGCTGGCTTTGTTCGAGTACCGGCTGCATCGTGAAGAAGGTCAGGAAGAGCGCCAGCGTCAGCAAGACCATGTTGGGCGGTGTCTCCGGCATGCCCAAGGCATGGCGCAGGAACGACAGGGTCACGACGATGCGGGTGAACGAAGTCATCGCCACCAGCGCGGCGGGAATGAAGCTGAGCAGGCTCAGGCCCGCGAGCATGCGCACATAAGGCGCCAGCTGAGCGGAGTCGGCCTTGCCGTTGCCGAACAGGCCGGGCTCTGCGGCGGCCAGGGCCAGCGAAGGCAGGCACGAGGCCAGCAAAACGAGATAAGGCCAAGGGCTGTGCTTCATGCGCGTGGGCTCCGCATCCAGACCTTCCCATTGCGCGGCGTGACGCGCGATGGCAGCAACTGCAGCACCGTGTGATTTGGGCCCGCGACGACCAGCACGCATTGGCCGTCCACCTCCAGCAAATGCGCGCGCTGGCCTTCGGACAAGTCCACCGATTGCGCCAGCTGCAGCCGCTCGGTGACTTGCGCCGAAACGCCGACGCGGTCGAGCGCGCGCTTGAGCAGCAGGATCGCGATGACGCCGACCCCCAGCACCAGCGGCAGCGCCCACAACAGGCGTGAGAGGCTGTCGTTCATCGCGATGCCAGTACCTTTTGCAACTGTGCATTCATTGGCCGAGCGTCACCGGCGTTTCGGTCAGCCGCACACCAAAGTGCTCGCCGACGGCCACCAGGCTGCCGCGCGCAACCACATGGCCATCGACCAGCACATCCACCGGCTGGTCCAGCAACTGGTCGAGCGCCAGCACGCTGCCCTGCTTCATCTCGAGCAATTCGCCCAGGCTGGTTTCGGTGCTGCCGATCTGAACACCGACGCGCACTTTCACTGCGCTCAGAAAGGGAAGCTGGGCGGGCAGCAGCGGTGCGCCGCTGCCCTGGCTGGCCGCCAGCGGCGACAGGTCAATCTCATTGGCGATCACGGAAACGCTCATCGATTTCTCTCAAAAACAGTTCAAGGGGATACCAGTTGGACGGCTTTGAATGCGCCCAGGTGGCCGATGGAGCCCAGCGCGCAGGCTCGGCCTTCCACCGTGACGGCGAGCCGATCGCTCAGGCGGGTGGGCAATCGCAACACATCGCCGGGTTGCAGGGCCAGCAGGTGCGCCAACTCCAGCTCGACCTCGCCCAGCGACACGGCAACCGACAAGCGACTGTTGCCGGCGGCCTGCCGCCACGGCGCGAGCGTTGAAGGCGCCGGCCGATGCGCGGAACCCGCCTGCGGCGGGCGGGGGGGCACATGGCGCAGCACGCCGCTGTCGGCCACCAGATCCACGCCCACCAACGGGCACGCGATGTGGACGGCGCCCGAGCCGAAGCGAAACAACGCGGCCTCCGGTGCGCGTGGCATCGATGCCTGCACCGGGCCGATCAGCGATTGCGCCAGCGCGTCGTCAAGCTGCGCCTGCGCCGCTGACAGCAGCTCCTCGGACCATGCGTCGCCGAGACCTGCCGATGGCCGAAAGCCATCACCCAGCACCGCATGCGCCAGCGCATCTGCCTGCTCAGGCGAGCGGCGCAGCCACAGCCGGCCGGTGGCGCCCACCCGTTCGGTGTGGTCGGTGGGGTCGGTGTTGGCAGGCAGCGCGGACGCAGGCTCGGCATGGACCGGCCATGACGCCGCTGGCCGGCTCAGCCAGGCGGCGGCCCAGAGGTCGAGAGCGCTCGACACACGCGCCTCCAGGCTGGCGCAGGCATGGCGGCCCAGCAGATGCAGCGGGCGCACGTCGTTCATCGTTGCCCCTTCATCTCAAACAGCTGCTGCAGCATGTCGTTCGCGGTGCTCAGCACTTGCGATGAGGCCTGGTAGCCGCGCTGCATCAGGATCAGCGCGCTGAACTCGCGGGTCAGATCGACGTTCGACAGCTCGATCGACTTGGCCTGGATGCGCAGGTCGGTCGAGGCTTCACGCAACACCGGTGCTTGCTGGCCAACGTAGCTGTAGGTGGCATTGCCGCTGGCGACGAAGCCTTCGTTGTCCTGCACTTCGGCCAGCAGCAGCGTCGGGCCGTCGACGCTTTGGCCATTGCTGTAGCCAATTTTCAGCACGCCGCGCTCGTTGAAGGTCAGCGTACTGATCTGCCCGCCGGCGCGGCCGTCCTGCTTCTTCAGCGCCAGGCTGGAGCTGTCGCCCAAGGCATAGCTCGTCGCGTCGGCATCGAGCTTGAAGTTCACATCGATTGCGTCGGTGTTGGGCAAGGCCAGCGAGATCTTGGCTTCACTGGTGGTGGCAATACCTGCCGTGAAGGCGAACTTGCCGGTGCCCAGCGTGGAGCTGCCTTCCGAGACCGTCATGACCCAGCCATCGGGCGTGTTCGCGGTGTCTTTCGTGAAGACGAGTTTCAGCGTGTGTTTGCTGCCGACCTTGTCATAGATCGCGAGGTCGTCGATGGCGTGATTGTTGGTGTCGTTCGACGACAGGACGCCGCTCAAGGTGACCTCGCCCGTCACCGCCGGCGGGCTGGCTCGGCGGCCGTCCAGCGAGACTTCGGAGAGCTTGCCGTTGGCATCGTGCGCCAGCACCTTCATCGCGCTGCCGCGCGTCACCAGCACGCCTTGATCGTTGAACTCGAAGCCGCCATTGCGGGTGTAGCGCAGTTCGCCGGTGTCATCGCGCACGACGAAGAAGGCGTTGCCATCGATCGCCACGTCGAGGTCACGATCGGTGCTCTGGATCTCGCCGGCGCGCAGGTCCAGCGACACATGCGATGAATCGAGGCCGCGGTTGTCGGGCGTGTGCCCTTGCGTGCCTTCACCGCCGCTGAAGTAGTCGCTGAAGTCGACATGCGAGCCCTTGAAGCCCGGCGTGTTCATGTTGGCCACGTTGCTGCTGATGTTGCTCAGCCCACGCTCGTTGCCTTTGAGGCCGGTCATGGCAGTGTAGATCGCGTCAATCATCGGAGTGCCCTGTAGCGTTGAGTTAGCGAACGGTCTCGATCTGGCCGATGCCGATGCCGGCAATGGTTTGCTCGCTACCGCTGACCTTGATGGTGAGCAAAGGGTCGCCATTCGCCAGCGACAGCGCCGTGACCGTGCCGCTGATCGAGCCCGAAGCGGTGCTCACCGAGACCGTCTTGCCGAGCAGGCCGACCGACTGATTCACTGATTGCAGGCTCAGCAGCTTTTCGAGGTTTTGATTGAGCCGCTGCGAGGTCTCGAGTGATGAGAACTGAGCGATCTGCGTCATGAAGTCTTTGTTCTCGACCGGCTTTAGCGGGTTTTGGTAGGTGAGCTCGGTCATCATCACGCGCAGCAAGTCCTCCATCGACAACGACGAGGCTGCCGAGTTCGCAATGCTGCTGGTGGGGGTGATGGAAGTGGCCATGCGGTGGTCCTTGGATAGAGGCGGCTAGCAGTTGAACGAGATGCGGTGCGGCTCGTTCGAGATCGAACCAGGCGTACGTTCGGTGGGGTCGGTGCGTTCGAACACGGCACGGCCGTTGAGCGTCACCCGGGTCAGCGTGCGTGCGTCACCGGTGAGTTGGCGCACCGTTTCCATCGCGCAGTGCAGGGCGGCCACGGGTTCGAGTGCGCTGTCGCGGATGACGATCGACACCCGGCCCTCGCGCTGATAGACCTGGATCGACTCGGCCGGCAGTGGCGCATGGGCCGCTGCCGATGAGGCTGCGAAGAGTTCGCTCATTGAATGAGTGAGGCCCAACGGCCCCGATCGCGCTGGCGCCGACACGTTCTCGTGGGAGGGCTGCGGCGTGCTGGGCTGCGTTGGCGTTGCGAGCTGCGAACGCAGGCCGAGGGGCAAGGCGGCTGCGCTCGGATGAGCCCCGCCGATCGACGTCACGGCGCTGGGTTCATGGCCCGATGGCATTGGCAACAGGGGTTCGCTGATCGATGGTGCGGGGCTTGCGAACGGCGGCGGAGCGGCAGCGCCGATCTCACGGGCTAACGCAAACGGCGATCCCTCACGCCACCGCGAGGCCGGTCCGGCCGATGGGTGTGATGCCTGGCGAGCCGAAGCGTGATCCAGTGCGGGCCGATGGCTTTGTGCGGCCTCGCGCGCAGAGGTGGGCTCTTCTGGCCGGGCGGTGGCGGGCACGACGTGGCTTTGCTCAAACACCTGCTTCCACAGCTGCTGCTTTTCTTTGTTCGACGCGGCATCGTTCAACGCGACACGCGCGGCCGTGCCCTCGTGGGCAGTTGTGCCGATGTGAAGCTCCACGCCGTGGTGGCCAGATGGCGTGATGCTCATGCGCGGCTCCGGTTCGATTGCAGCCACAGGTCATCGAGCAGCGTGTCTTCGCGAACCTGGGCCGCGCGTTGCGATGCGCTGCGTTCAGCGGTCAGGGCCTGTGCCATGTCGGCTTCACGCTGGCGGCTGCGCGCCAGATCACTGCGCGCGGCTTC
>CAHJWV010000338.1 GCA_903643055.1 Burkholderiales bacterium
CCTTTTCCATTCGCCTTCGCTCAACAGCTTTCTCGTCATCTTCTCACCGTAAAGTCTAATTGTTAACACGGCCTAGGACGACAAGATCGTAAAGAGCAAGGGACCGCTTGGTTATAGATGGCCTGGCCCGCTTCAACTTGCTCAGCAGTAGCGTTCCTCATAGTTTCTCCAATTTCCTGTGCTTTGAAATCCAATGGTTGAGATAGGCGCATTGGGCGCGCCTGCTTGGCAACCTACCCCCACACCACCACCTCAAAATGTATTCCCGTTGCTGGCAGAAGGTTCGCCAAGCATGACGGTACTCATTCATCTTGAGAGATAGGTACCTGATCGCTTGTTTGCGCAATGGCCTGACTGTGTCAAAAGGTCATGGCGACACGCATTCCTACTTTCGTTCGTTGAAGAGTGCTGCGTTCCCCCAATGGTTTGCCGTATCCATCGGCCCTCTGCTCGTGGGCTGCAGTGGTCCGGGTGGAGAGCTAACAGAGGTATTTGGAAGGATTGAGTTCGTGTCCGTGGGGCCAAGGAACGCAACTCGGCGTGAGGACTGATTCCGGGGCGCCGCTTGTTGGTAAGCACGGCAACAACCGATTGATGCCGGCGGTCCCTCAAGCGAAAGAAGCGTTCTTGCTTCGGCTTTCCGGTTGCGGGTTTGGGCAGTGTCGCCCTGACGTTTTGACTTGCAAGTCAGGCGTGTCATCCCCAGATGCCTAAAATTCGCATCCCCTCACGTTCTTCTTCAGGCCTGGCTCATGGTTCCTCATCTCATCACTGCGCTCACCGGCCCGATCAACGAACTGGAGCAGCGAATCCTCGAATCATTGCCGGCCATCGAGCGTTGGTTCCGGTTGGAGTGGATGGAGCACACGCCACCGTTCTATACCTCGGTCGACGTGCGCAATGCAGGCTTCAAGCTGGCCCCGGTTGACACCAACCTCTTTCCTGGCGGCTTCAACAATCTCACTGTCGAGATGCTTCCGCTTGCAGTGCAAGCCGCGATGGCAGCGATCGAGAAGATCTGCCCTGAGGCCAAGAACCTGCTGCTGATTCCCGAGCGCCACACGCGCAACACCTTCTATCTCAGCAACGTCGCACGGCTACAGCAGATCTTTCATCAGGCGGGCCTCAACGTTCGGTTGGGTTCGCTCGATGAAACCGTCAAAACCCCGACCGACATCAGCTTGCCGGATGGCTCGACCTTGACGATCGAGCCGCTGATACGCACCCGCGGCCGGCTGGGCCTGAAAGATTTCGACCCGTGCACGATCTTGCTGAACAACGATCTCTCGGCCGGCTTGCCGAAGGTCTTGGAAAACCTGCACGAGCAATATCTGCTGCCGCCGCTGCATGCCGGCTGGGCCGTGCGGCGCAAGACCAATCATTTCCATGCCTATGAGGAAGTGGCGAAGAAGTTCGCCAAGCTGCTCGGCATGGACCCGTGGCTGATCAATCCGATGTTTGCGCGTTGCGGTGAAGTTAACTTCGCCGACGGCACCGGTGAAGATTGCCTGGCCACCAACGCGGAGGCCTTGCTGGGCAAGGTTCGGCGCAAGTACAAGGAATATGGCATCCAGGAGAAGCCGTTCATCATCGTGAAGGCCGACGCCGGCACTTACGGGATGGGGATCATGACGGTCCGTGATCCGAAGGATTTGCTTGATCTCAATCGCAAATCGCGCAACAAGATGAGCGTGATCAAGGACGGCCAGGAGGTCTCGGAGGTCATTCTTCAGGAAGGCGTGCCGACCTATGAGCGTGTCAATGATGCAGTGGCCGAGCCGGTTGTCTACATGATCGACCGCTATGTGGTGGGCGGCTTCTATCGTGTCAATGCAGAGCGCGGCATCGACGAGAACCTGAACTCTCCGGGGGCGAGTTTTGTGCCTCTGGCGTTCGCCGAGTCCAACCAGTTGCCCAAGCCGGGCGTCAAGCCGGGAGCGAGTGCGCCAAATCGCTTCTATATGTATGGCGTGATTGCCCGCTTGGCGATGTTGGCTGCCAGCTATGAACTGGAAGCAACCGATCCGAACGCGGAAACCTACGAGTAATCGGTTGCAAGGGGGCGTTGCTGCGTCGCAACATGCGACCTTGGTTCCATTTGCAGGTGCGATGGAGTCGCCAAAGGCGCGGAGCACAATAGCCGCCTTCTTGTGACTAAGGGTTGCTTGCATGGACCCGACCGACAGGTGAATCAGCATCGTCCCGCCTCCAGTCTCGCGTCACTGACGCTTGGCGCCCTCGGTGTCGTCTACGGCGATATCGGCACCAGTCCCCTCTACGCCCTCAAGGAAGTTTTTGCGCACGGTCGCGTGCCGTTGACGGAAGCCAACATCTACGGCGTGTTGTCGTTGGTGTTCTGGACGCTGACGATCGTCGTGTCGCTGAAGTACGTCGTGCTGATCCTGCGCGCCGACAACAACGGCGAAGGCGGCTTGATTGCCATGCTCGCGCTGGCGTCCGTCGCCGTCAAAGACCGGCCGGTGCTGCGAGAACGATTGCTGCTGCTGGGCATCTTCGGAACCGCGATCTTTTTTGGTGATGGTGTGATCACGCCGGCGGTCTCGGTCTTGGCCGCAGTCGAAGGCCTGGAGGTTGCCGCGCCTGGGCTGCACCAATACATTGTGCCGGTGACCTTGGTGGTGCTGACGCTGCTGTTCGTTGTTCAGCGACATGGCACGGCCAGTGTCGGCAAGCTCTTCGGCCCCGTCACGGCGGTCTGGTTCAGCGTGCTGTGCATCCTGGGAGTGATGCACATCGTTCAGAACCCTGCGGTGCTGCGCGCGTTGAGCCCGCACTATGCGTTGATCTTCCTGGTCGAGCATTCGGGCGTGGCCTTCGTTGCGCTCGGCTCAATCGTGTTATGCGTGACCGGGGCGGAAGCGCTTTATGCCGACATGGGGCATTTCGGCAAACGCCCGATCCGCCTGGCTTGGTTCAGCTTGGTGATGCCGGCCTTGGTCATCAACTACTTCGGGCAGGGCGCGATGTTATTGGCGCACCCGGAGAACGTTCGCAATCCGTTTTATGAGATGGCGCCTCAATGGGCGCTGTATCCGCTGATCGCGTTGGCGACCTGTGCCACCGTCATTGCGTCGCAGGCCTTGATCACTGCGGCGTTCTCGGTGACCAAGCAGGCGATCCAGCTCGGCTATCTGCCCCGCTTGCGCATCACCCACACCTCGGTGAAGCAGGCTGGCCAGATTTATGTGCCCTTTATCAACTGGAGCCTGTACGCCTGCATCGTGATGGCGGTGGTGATGTTCGGTTCAAGCAGCAAGCTGGCTGCGGCGTACGGCATTGCGGTCACGATCGACATGCTGATCACCACAACGATGACCTTCTTCGTTATTCACTACGGCTGGAAATACCCCTGGTCGCTGTGCCTCGCGGCGACTGGATTTTTCTTTCTTGTCGACCTCGCTTACTTCTCGGCCAACATCATCAAGGTCTTCGATGGCGGCTGGTTCCCGGTCGCGGTGGGCGCCGTGATGTTCATGTTGATGATGACCTGGAAGCAGGGCCGCAGCCTGATGCGCGAGCGGCTGCGTAACGATGCCATCGATCTGACCAGCTTCCTCGAAGCGGTGTTCGTCAGCCCGCCAACGCGGGTGGCTGGCACGGCGGTGTTCCTGGTCAGTGACCAGGGCATCACGCCGAATGCCTTGCTGCACAACCTGAAGCACAACAAGGTGCTGCACGACACCAATCTCTTCGTCACCGTAAAGCACCACGAGGTGCCATGGATCGGTTTCGACAAGCGATGCGACATGCAGCCGCTGGGCCATGATTGCTGGCAGGTCACGCTGCACTTCGGCTTCAAGAACGATCCGGATGTTCCCGAAGCGCTGGCGCTGTTGCGCGGCCATGGTGTTCAGCTCGACGACATGGAGACTTCGTACTTCCTGTCGCGTGACATCGTCATTCCCACCTTCGGCCACGGCATGGTGATGTGGCGCGAGAAGCTGTTCGCCAGCATGCATCACAACGCCAGCGCCGCAGCCGACTTCCTGAGCCTGCCGACCAATCGCGTGGTCGAGCTCGGCTCGAAGGTGGAGATTTAAGCGACCCCGAGTTTTGAGCGGCGCCAGGTGCAGTTCATGCTGCCGCTCTTTGGGATGTTCGGAACCCACAGCGGAGTTGCGCGAAGCCTGTCTCAAGCCGCAGCCGGCTTTCTGTGTCACGCTCCATCGCTTCAACACAGCCCATGAAAATCCGCCTTTCTGACCTTTCTTTGTCGGCGGCTGTTGCCGGGTTCATCGCTGTGCTGGTCGGGTTCACGAGTTCGGTGGCGATCGTGTTCCAGGCCGCCAGGGCGCTGGGCGGCACGGCTGAGCAGATCGGCTCGTGGATGTGGGCCTTGGGACTGGGCATGGGACTGTGTTCGATGCTGCCGTCGCTCTGGCTGCGCAAGCCGGTGATGGTGGCGTGGTCTACGCCAGGTGCAGCCGTATTGGCCACGGCCGCGGCATCGGGCGGCTTTGGCATGGCCGAGGCCGTCGGCGCGTTCCTGATTTGCGCCGCGCTGATCACGGTGTTCGGTATCACCGGCTGGTTCGAGCGGCTGATGGTGCACATCCCGATGCCGATTGCCAACGCCTTGCTGGCCGGCGTGCTGGCGCGCTTCGGGCTCGATGCGTTTGTCGCGCTGAAGTCTTCGTTCGTGCTGGTGCTGCTGATGCTGCTGACCTATCTGATCGGACGCCGCGGCTGGCCGCGCTATGCGGTACCCGTGGTCTTGCTGGTCGGCACGGCCTGTGCGGCAAGCCAAGGCCAGCTGCACCTGGGTGATGTGCGATGGGGTTGGACGACGCCGGTTTTCACCTCACCGGTGTTCACATTGGCTGCGGCCATCAGCCTGGCACTGCCTTTGTTTGTCGTCACGATGGCGTCTCAAAACCTGCCTGGCGTTGCGGCCATTCGCGCTGCCGGCTACGACATGCCGATCTCCAAGCTCATCACGATGACCGGGGTGGCGATGCTGCTGTTTGCGCCCTTCGGTGCGTTTGCCCTGAACCTGTCGGCCATCACCGCGGCCATTTGCATGGGCCGCGAGGCGCATGAAGATCCGACGCGTCGCTACGTTGCCGCCGCGGTTTGCGGGGCCATCTACGTGGTCATCGGCTTGTTCGGTGCCGCGATGGCGGCCGTGTTGACGGCCTTCCCGCGCGAGCTGGTGGTGGCGATTGCGGGCTTTGCGCTGTTGGGCAGCATTGGCGGCGGGCTGTCGAGCGCGTTGAAAGAAGACCGTTATCGCGAAGCAGCGCTGATCACGTTTCTCGTCACGCTGAGTGGCGTCAGCCTGTGGGGCATCGGCTCGGCCTTCTGGGCGGTCGTTGCCGGCGGCCTCGCGCTTTTTGTGCAACAGTGGCGGGCACCACAGGCCGCCTGAGAACCCCATGAAGCTGTTGTTCGTTGCCGATCCGCTGAGCGCTTTCAAAACCCACAAAGACACGACCTTCGCGATCATGCGCGAGGCGTTTGCGCGGGGGCATTCCCTGTTCGCCTGCCAGGCCAGGGATTTGTCTTGGCAGCGTGGTAGCCGCGTCACCGCGCGTGCCCAGGCGATCACGCTGACCGGCGATGCCAAGGCATGGTTCGATGCACAACCCACGGCCGATCTGGCGCTGGCCGAGGTCGACGGGGTGCTGATGCGCTCCGACCCGCCGTTCGACAGCGAGTATTTCTATGCCACGCATCTGCTCGAGCAGGCCGAGCGCGAAGGCGCGCGCGTGTTCAACAAGCCCGCGGCGCTGCGTGATCACCCCGAGAAGCTCGCGATCATGGAGTTTCCGCAGTTCATCGGGCCGACGCTGGTAACGCGTGACGCGGCACAGATCAAGGCTTTTCATGCCGAGCATCTCGACATCATCCTGAAGCCGCTGGATGGCATGGGGGGCATGGGCATCTTTCGTGTCGGCGCCGATGGCCTGAACCTCGGCAGCATCACCGAAACGCTGAACCGCCATGGCGCACAAACCGTGATGGTGCAACGTTATCTGCCGGAGATCGTCCAGGGCGACAAGCGCGTGCTGCTGATTGGCGGCAAGCCGGTGCCGCATGCCCTGGCCCGCATTCCGCAAGGCAGCGAGATCCGCGGCAACATGGCTGTTGGCGGCAAGGGCGTGGCGCAAGCCTTGTCGGCGCGTGATCGAGAGATCGCCGACCACATCGGCCCGATCCTCGCGGCGCGTGGCCTGTTGCTGGTCGGCCTGGACATCATTGGTGACTGTGTCACCGAGATCAACGTCACCAGCCCGACCGGCTTCCAGGAAATCACCCAGCAAACCGGCTTTGATGTCGCGTCGATGTTCATCGACGCGCTGGAAGCGCAGTTCTCGCATTGAGCGGCCAGCTCACGGCGGCGCTGCGGGTCGGGCCGTGACGCGTCAACGCGCATTCGAAAGCGTTTCGCACAACAGGCGGTGACGCCAGGCGGCAGCCCGCCGATAATTCGCCTTTCCCCTTTTTTTGCTGCATGGGCTGGCCTCGTGTGGCGTGCGCGCACCCATGGCTGTTCTTTCGC
>CAHJWV010000339.1 GCA_903643055.1 Burkholderiales bacterium
GCTTTGCGGAAGTGGCGTTCCAGTAGCCCGGGGCTGAGAGTGCGCAGGCCTTTGGCCGATCGGTATGGTCAGGGCCTGCGCCATCGTTCAGGCCGATCCGTGAACTGCGCGCTCAAAAATCGGCACACCTGCGTCGCGGCAGTCAGAGATCTGCAACTCTTCACCAAGACCGCTGCTTATGACGACCACGTCTCCGCCGGCTTCAAGCGTTTCGGTTGAAACGCTTGAAGCGGTGGCCAATGCGCGGCGTGGTTCACGGCCAAGCCCCATCACCCTTCAAATACCGCCTTTGTTGCACCGGAATATCATCGAGACATGCGCAAGTTGATTGCCGTCCTCGTGGTGCTGCTCGGCTGCCTAACCTTTGTTGGGCAGTCGGTCGCGAGCGTTTCAGCCGGCTACAGTGATTGCTGCCTTCAGGGCTGCAAAGGCATGGCCCATTGCGTGAGCGCGACCTGCCAGACCTGTGCGATGCCTCAGCTGGCGCCCATGCCAGAACGTTTGATCAGTGAGCCTGCGGACACGCCAGGCTGGTTGTCGACGGAAAGCCGTTTCGACGCAGGGCCGCTCAGCGGGCCGTGGACGCCCCCGGATTAGGTCGATGTCTTACGTCACCCACTCATCAACATTCCAAGGACATCCATGAAATCCAAGCTCATCAAGATCAGCGCGGCCATCGTGCTGCTGGGCGGCTCGGCCGCTGCGTTCGCCGCTCAGGCGTGCTGTGGCGACCTTGCCTGCTGTATCCAACACCTTCTGTGCTGCCTCTAAGGTCTCACTGAATTGAGACCGGGCCGGCGCAATGCGCCGGCCTTTTGCTTTGAAGTTGCCGTGCTTCACGCGATGGCCGTGAACGCTGTGGGCACCCTTGGCAGGTGATCTCAGGCTGAACCGCCACCCGCCCAGATTCATATCGAACCCTGGTTCACGCGTTTGGACAGTTCATCGGCGCTCTCCTTGCGCTCGCTGTAGCGGTCCACCAGGTAGGGACCGAGGTCGCGCGTCAGCAACGTGAACTTGAAGAGTTCTTCCATCACGTCGACAACGCGGTCGTAGAACGACGACGGCTTCATGCGGCCATCTTCATTGAACTCTGCGAAGGCCTGGGCTACCGATGACTGGTTGGGGATCGTCAGCATGCGCATCCAGCGGCCAAGCACGCGCAGCTGGTTGACCGCATTGAACGACTGTGAGCCGCCCGACACCTGCATCACGGCCAATGTCTTGCCCTGTGTGGGCCGCACCGAGCCCGATGACAGCGGAATCCAGTCGATCTGCGCCTTCATGATGCCCGTCATGGCGCCGTGGCGCTCCGGCGAGCACCACACCATGCCTTCGGACCAAGCGGCCAGCTCGCGCAGCTCCTGCACCTTGGGGTGGCTTGCAGGGGCGTCATCAGGCAAGGGCAAGCCGCTCGGGTTGAAGATGCGCACCTCGGCACCCATGGCTTCCAGCAGGCGGGCGGCTTCGAAGGTCAGCAGGCGGCTGTAGGAGCGTTCGCGCAAAGAGCCGTAAAGCATCAGCAAACGCGGCCGGTGCTGGGACGGGGCCGGCCTCGTCAGGCGGTCCTGGGTCGGCACGTCGAAAAGGTCTGCGCGCAGCGCCGGCAAGCTGGCGTCGGGAAACAGCCGCTCAGACATGGTCAGCCTCACCAGGCGCCCGGCCTGTGGTCTTGGCCGTCGACGCCGACAGCAGGTGCTGCACGCCGACCGCCAGCGCGGCGCCGATCAGCTCGGCGATCACGAAACCAGGGGCGCTCACCGGCGCGATGCCCGCGAAGCTTTCGCTGAACATGCGGCCGAAGACCGCGGCGGGGTTCGCGAACGACGTGGACGCCGTGAACCAGTAGGCTGCGCCGATGTAGGCCGCCACCATCGCAGCCACACGCGAGGGCGGCGCCCGCAGGATCACCAGCAACAGCCCGAAGGTCGCCACGGCCTCGGCAATCCACTGCCCGGTACCGCTGCGCAGATGGGTCGAGAACTGCAGGATGCTCATGTCGAACATCGCATGGGACAGCCAGGCACCGAGCATGGCGCCGAATAACTGGGCGGCGATGTACGGCAGCAGCGCGGCCAGTGGCAGCTCGCCCCGCCAAGCCATGACGGCGCTCACCGCCGGGTTGAAGTGGGCGCCGCTGACGGGGCCAAACACCTCGATCAGCACGTAGAGCCCACCGACGGTGGCCAGCGTGTTGGCCAACAACGCGACAGCGACATTGCCGCCGGACAGGCGCTCGGCCATGACGCCTGAACCGATCACGACCGCCAGTAGCAGCGCGGTGCCCAGGCCTTCGGCGAGAAGCTTGCGGGGCAGGCTCATGCTCAGCTCTTGCCAATCTCGATCAGAGCCTGCTGCAGCTCGCTCTTGCTCAGGTCCTCCAACGGCAATTGCAGAAGCTGCAGCATGCGGTAGCCGACGGCCTGGCGCGTCAGCTCGAATGCGCGGCGCTTGCTTTCGTCGCCACCCTCGGCGTTCGACGGATCCGGATAGCCCCAATGCACCTTGACCGGCTGGCCGTTGCCGCCAAAGAAGACCGGGCATGGCTCGGCTGCGGCGCTATCGCAGACGGTGATGACGATGGACAGCGGCGGCGCACCGTCCTGGCTGAACCGGTCCCAGCTCTTGCTGAAGTAGCCGCTGGTGTCGATGCCGGCGTTCTGCAGCGCTTCGACGGCAAAGGGGTTGATGCGGCCGCTCGGGGCGCTGCCGGCGCTGTGCGCCTGCACGTCCTTGCCGAGCTTCTTCGCCCAGTGGTTGAGCATGCCTTCACTGAGGACGCTGCGGGCGGAGTTGTGCGTGCAGAGGAAGAGAACGTGTGTCGTCATTGCGAGGGGTCAGCGAGTGCCGATTTGTTGAGTCTCGTGCTGGATGGCGAAGGGCTCCAGCTGGGTGATGGCCGTGCCCGCAGCAGCTCTATGCAGCGCCGTTGGGGGTGTTGTCGAGCATGGGAACCTCGGGTGGGAGTCAGCAAGCACAGGAAGCGGCGCTGCTCTCGACAACGCAAGCCTCGCCCTGGCAGCAGTTCTGGGTCAGGTAGCCGAGCAGCGCGTTCATCCGCTCGTAGTTGGCGCGGTAGATCAGGTTGCGGCTGACGCGTTCCTGCGTGACAAGGCCGGCGTTGACGAGTTCCTTCAGGTGGAAGGACAGCGTCGCTGGCGGCGTGCCCAGCGCCTCTTGGATGGCGCCCGGGGTCAGACCGGGCGCTCCGACCACCACAAGCGCACGAAAAACCTGCAGACGCAAAGGCTGCGCCAATGCAGTAAGGCCGTTGATGACTTCTTTATCTTCCATAATTTCATTATTCTGGAATAATGAAATATATGCAAGTCGCGGTGGGGCTGTGGCCTGTCGCAAAGTTCAACCCACGGTCACCGGCTGGGTGGGCGTGGGGATCATCCTTTTCGGGCCTCGGTTTGCGGCAGGCCGGAATCGGCGGCTCTCAAGGCGTCAGCGCATCGACCTGCTGCTGGGCCTCGTTGACGTCTTTGCTCAGCTCGGTGAGATAGCGATCGCGTTCCTCGCTGCGCCATTCGGCATCGGAAAAACTGGCCAGCGCATAGGTCTGGCTGGTGTGAATGATGCCGGCCTGGCGGGCCATCATCGAACGGTCGGGATAGCGGTCGGGCAGCAGCAGAAAGCCCTGCACATCACGCAGGCTCAGCGGAAATCCCGGCTTGCCGTCACGCACCAGCTTGCCAAACAGCGGCAGGCGAAACTCCTGCATGCCCGCCGGCATTTCGTCATTGAAGTTCAACAGCGCAAATGGCTTGCCAGTGGCGTCGTCCACCCGGGCGCTGATGACATAACGGCCCGCCTGAGTGATCTTGGCTTTCAGGTAGAAATTGAGCGAGCCGGCCTCCAACGCCTCGCGCACGCCGGCCCATTCCGCAGGAATCTGCGGGTTGTAGACGACGTCGAAGTACACATTGCCGAGCTGCCCGTTCTGGTTCAGATAGACCTGGGTTCGGATCGTGCCGGCAAAGTCGGCGAAGCCTGCGGTCGCGGGCTGCAGCGTGGCACTCAACACATGGTCGGGCGAACCGCTGTCGATGAAGCTCACCACCGCCTGCGGCCTGCCGATCACCTGGCGCGGGTCGGGTAAATCAAACGCCGAAGCACGGGTGGCCAGCAATGGCAGCGGGGCGCCGTTGTCATCGACGGCCCGCACGGTGAAGCTCACGGTCTCGCTGCCGCCGGCAAAAATGCGGTCTTGTGTGGTGCGGATTCGAACGCCTTTGACCGGCTCGCCACCGGGGGAGCGCAGCGGCATGCTTTCAGCGACAGGATCGAAGGGCCGCTGCTGATCGGAATGTTCAGCGATCGGGCGCGCCTCAGGGGGATAACGCGTCGAAGCCTTGTAGCTCTCAAGCGTGTCTTGTGCGCGGACCAGCCGGTCTTTCCAAATCACCCGTTGCTCTTGCCGGCGACGCACCGCTTCATCGTTATAGGGAGCGCGACTTTCGGTGTGCGGCACCGATGCGGCCGGGGCTCGCGCAGACGCTGCCGCGACAGGCTCGTCTGCAGGCGCGGCCCGGCCGGTCAGCAGCACACCCAACACCACTGCAACCGCCACGATGCCCAACACCGTCGCGGCCGCCGTTGACTTCCCGGGCTTCTTCATGCACTCAATCTCCTGGCCCCAAGAGGCGAACGCCCCAGGCTCGATGCCGGGGCGATGTCTTGCGCCGGCCCGGGCGCCTCAACGGGCGTAGGTTTGCATGTCGGCGCGAACCTTCGACGTGACACCTTCCCACTTCTGGTTGGTGCGGTGGCTGAAGGCTTCGGCATCGTCACGGAATTCAACCGAGTGCCAGCTCCACTTCGACGTACCGTTTTCGTTTTTCGCGGTGCCCAGCGTCAGGTCGTTGCACAACCAGTTGCCTGGGTTGCAGTAGTTGCCACCCGATGAGCCGGAAACACCACCGCTGGAGTGATAGGCCACGGCCTCGTCATCCTGGCCGGGCAGCACGAACGAATAGGCCGTGCCCTTGGCACCCGCGTACATGTAGAACCAGGTCGAACGGGTATTGTTGTGGTCGTACAAGGCCCGTGCGGTACTGGTCTTCAGATCCGACACCAAAGGCTCCGACACCGCCCAATCGCCCACATCCGACAGTTCGCTGCCCCCGCCCGCACCTGCAGCCACCCGCACCCATTTGATGTTCCAGCCGGTCTGCGTACCACCGTCACTGTTCGAACACTCACCATTCGAACCCGCTACCGGATTCTTCTTGTAGCGGGCGGTGCCGCCATACAGCGACAGCGTATAACCGATCATCAGATCGCCAGCGCTGTGCGCCGCCACGTAACACCAGTTCGGGCCGGTGCAGTGGCAATCGAGTGCATTGCGAACCAAATAGTTCTGGTCGGCAATGTGGCTGACGCCATCCCAGTTGACCGACTTCTTGTTGACACCGGCTTCGGTGCCCGCAGGGCCCCAATAGGTGAAGTCGGCATAGTTTCCGGCGACACCGCTTTTGCTGGTACGACCATTGATCCACAGCGAATAGTTGGTGGCCAGCGCCGCCGTGGCCAGCGTGACCAGCACACCACCGAACATCCAAAAACCAACGCGAACGGATGGACGCATGTCGTTCTCCTCTTTCTATGTTTGAGCCTGGACAATCTTCTGATACACACCCGGGCCAGGCACCCCGTGGTCTCGAGCCCCACAGTATGTCCATCGAAGTGCACCGAGACAATTGGCGTTCACCGGTGACCCTATGCCGGCATGACCTTTTCTGAGCATCGCCCGAACCTTTGATACAAGTCGCTCGCCGCTAAGCCATGCGGTCAGCGGCCATGGCCACTGGGCCGTCAAGTGCGCAGTGCCACCAAACAGTCACCGATCTCATGCCCGTGGACGCATGCGCGTTGAAACAATGCAATGTTTCGTAAGTTCAACGCAGATGGCCAATCCGAGCAACAGATTGGTGGGCAACGGGCTGTCAATACCGAGTTCCGTGCGCCGTTGGATTTGATGCGATCACTTATTGGGTTAGCAATGTTCACTGGGCTTCGCTCGTCTCGTCGGTCGGCCATTGACAAAGCTTGAGTGTCGGTTCAAGACGGCTGTGGGAAGCCAGATCGATACCTGTTCAATATCAACAGATTCCAATTGAAGCTCAGAAGGACCACAGAAGCGACCGTGACGAGAAGAGATCTTCATCCAACCGAAGCAGCCGATTCACCCACTCCCGAAAGTGCCATGAATTCGCTTGAGGCCCTGCCGACGCCGAATTAAATTGAGGTCAAACC
>CAHJWV010000340.1 GCA_903643055.1 Burkholderiales bacterium
TGTTGTAGTAGATGACGAAAGCGAACAGCGCGAACAGCAGGTTGCCGCTGCGGCCCACGCGCGGATTGACGCTGGCCAGCCCGAGCGCCAGCAGCACGAAGTTGGTCGCCGCCAGCAGCATGCCGACACGCCAGGCCAGTTCGGCGCGCGCGACCGGCGTCGGGTTGGCGAGCAGCGCCATCGTGGTGCGTGCACGCGCCGGCGTGCTGTCGGCCGTGGCCGGCGCGTTGCTGCCGGTCCTGGCGCCGTAAGTGTCGAACTCGCTGATCTTCAAACCGGTCTTGTCGAGCGGTCGCTCGACCCGCTGGCCGTTGCTCAGCATGAGGTAACGCGTGCCGTCGAGCGGCTCCACCTTGCCGCTGCGCGCCGAAGTGATGATCTGCCGGTTGCGCTCGATCGAGGAGATGAAGACGTTCGACGCGGTGGTGCCATCGGCAGTTTCCTTGTCGATGAAGAACACGCGGTTGCGGCCGGAAGATTCCTGAAACTCGCCCGGCGCCACGCGATCGATGTCGCCGCGGCGCTCGTACCGATCGCGCATGCCCTGCGTCTGCGAATTGGCCCATGGCCAACCGACCAGCGACAGCATGGCGATCAATATCAGGATCGGCCAGGCAAAGCGCAGCAAAGGCTGAACGAAGTCCGCCAGGCCGCGGCCGCTCGAGAACCAGATCACCATTTCGCTGTCGCGGTACATGCGCGACAGCGTGCCGACGATCGACACGAACAGCGAAAGGCTCAGGATGGTCGGCATGTAGCCGAGCACCGTGTACGTCATCACGAGGAACACCTCGGAAGGATCCACGCTGCCCTTGGAGGCCAGGCCGAGCGTGCGGATCAGCATCATCGTCATGACGATGGTGATCAGCACCACCAGCGTGGCTCCGAAGCTGCGCGACAGCTCCTTGCGCAAAGAGGAATGGAATAACATCGTCACGGAAAGAAGGATTATGGACTTTCAGCTCAAGACACTTTCGCTGCCCCAGGCCGCCACCGACAAGACCGATGCGTTGATCGTGCTGGCTGCCGCCGGTGAACACAAGACCGGTGGCGCTCTGGGCGCGTTGCTCGATCAGGCAGTGCAAGCCGGCGATCTGCTGGCCAAGCCCGGCAAGCTGTTGCAGCTCTACCGGCCGAACGGCGTTACTGCCGCACGCGTGGTGCTGGCGTCGCTCGGCGATGGCGGCGCGGCAGCGGTGCGCAACGCGGTCGGTGCCAGCATACAGGCGCTCAAGGCCGGCAATCCGAAGCGCATGACGATCGTGTTCGCGCAGCCGGCCGACGCCGTCGCGGTGCGCGCGGCAGTGCTCGCCGCCGCCGACGCGACCTACGTCTACACCACGACCAAGCCGAAGGCCGATGCACGCACGGTGCGCCAGCTGACCATCGGCGTGTCCGACGCGGTACCGCTGAACGCGGCCTTGCGCGAAGCCGCAGCGACGGTGGCCGGCATCGAGTTGGCCAAGGAGTGGGGCAACCGTCCCGCCAACTACGCGACGCCGACCTTGCTGGCCGATGCAGCCAAGGCATTGGCCTCGTTACCGCGTATCAAGTGCGAAGTGCTGGGGCCGAAGGAAGTCGCCAAGCTCGGCATGGGTTCGTTCGCGGCCGTGGCGCAGGGCTCGCGCGAACCGCTGCGCTTCATCGTGCTGCAGTACCAGGGTGCGGCCAGGGATGCGGCGCCCGTCGTGTTGGTCGGCAAGGGCATCACCTTCGATACCGGTGGCGTGTCGATCAAGCCGGCCGCCGAGATGGACGAGATGAAGTTCGACATGTGCGGCGCCGCCAGCGTGCTGGGCGTGTTCCGCGCGCTGGCCGAGATCAAGCCGGCGATCAACGTGGTCGGCCTGATCCCGTCGTGCGAGAACATGAACGACGGCGCGGCCCTGAAGCCCGGCGACGTGGTCACCAGCATGAGCGGCCAGACCATCGAGGTGCTGAACACCGATGCCGAAGGCCGGCTGATCCTGTGCGACGCGCTGACCTATGCCAAGCGTTTCGCACCCGCCGCCGTGATCGACATCGCCACGCTCACCGGCGCCTGCGTGGTGGCGCTCGGCGGCGTGCGCAGCGGCCTGTTCTCGAGCGACGACACGCTGGCCGCCGCGCTCGAGGCGGCGGGCGAGCAGTCGCACGACCGCTGCTGGCGCATGCCGCTCGACGATGAGTATGCGGAAGGCTTGAAGAGCCACTTCGCGGACGTTGCCAACATCGCCGGCCGCGCGGGTGGCGCGGTCACGGCGGCAAAGTTCCTGCAGCGCTTCACCGGTGACTTTCCGTGGGCGCATCTGGACATCGCCGGCACGGCCTGGAAGAGCGGTGCCGCCAAGGGTTCGACCGGCCGGCCGGTCGGCCTGCTGCTGTCCTATCTGAGCGCGCGCGCTGCGACTGCCCCGGTCAAAGCTGCCAAGACCGGCAAAAGCAAGTCGAAGTAGGGCCGGCATGCCCTGGAACCACGTGTGACAGAGATCGACTTCCATTTCAACGCGGCCGACAAGGTCAGCCATGCCTGCCGTTTGCTGCGCAAGGCCGTGGTGGTCAACGGCGCGCGCGTGGTGGTCACGGCCGATGCCGGGATGCTGGATGCGGTCGACGCCGCGCTGTGGCAGTTCTCGGCCACGGATTTCATCGCGCATTGCCGCGCCGACGGCGAGCCGCATGCGTTGGCGCGTTCTCCCGTGGTGCTGGCCGCGCCGGGTGCCGGCGGTCTGCCGCACCAGCAGGTGCTGGTCAACCTCGGCGATCAGGTGCCTGCGGGCTTCGAACGCTTCGAACGGTTGATCGAGGTGGTCACAGGCGACGAAGCCGACCGCGTCGCGGGGCGGACCCGCTGGCGCCACTATTCGGAGCGCGGCTATGCGTTGAAGCGCCACGACATCGCCGGAGGCAATGCGTGATGGCGAGCAACCTGCGCGCGCCGCCGCGTTTCGTGCCGACGCTGACCGCCGTGGTCGAACTCCCCGCGGTCGAGCCTGAATCCGAGGCCGAATTGCCGCCAACGCCGCCGGCCGCCGTGGCGCCCGAACTGTCGCGGTCGGCCTTCCAGAGCCGCGAAGAAGAAGCGGCCGCGCTTGCGCCGTCGCTGCTGACGCTATCGGACGACAGGGCTTTTCGTTTCGAAGAGGCGTTGGTGCACCGCGTTCTGCAGCGCGTCGACCTCTCGCTCGAAGCTCGGCTGACCGATGCCGTATCGGCCGCCGTACAGCAGCAACTCGATGACATGCTGCCGCGCCTGCGCGAGGAAGTCGAGACTGTTTTGCGGTCATTGGTGGTCGAAGCGCTGGCCCGGGAACTTAGCGAAAACACAGGGTCTGCGACAGGATTGAGCCCGCAAACCTTGGGCTAAACTGCGCGCCGGGTCGAAGGGCGAGGGCGCCGTGGATCGGGGGCGGCGCGGAATTTGCTCTGCTGTCAACCCGGATCAACCGACCGGTACTTGTTAGTTGTTCACCTGATTCATTCCATGTTTTTGGAGATTCCCATGCAATTGAAATGGACTGCGGTCGCTTTGGCTGCTCTTACGCTCGTGGCTTGCGGCAAGAAAGAGGAAGCTGCGGCTCCTGCCGCGACGCCGGCGCCAACGGCTGCCGCACCCGCGCCTGCGGCACCTCCTGCCGGTGCACTGGTCGTCAAGATCGGTCACGTGGGTCCCACCAGCGGCCCCATTGCGCATTTGGGCAAGGACAACGAGTTCGGCGCCAAGATGGCCATCGAAGACCTGAACGCCAAGGGCGTGAAGATCGGCGACAAGGTTGCCAAGTTCGAACTGCTGGCCGAAGACGACGCCGGCGACCCGAAGCAAGGCACCGCCGTGGCGCAGAAGCTGGTCGACAGCAAGGTCAATGGCATCGTGGGTCACCTGAACTCCGGCACCACCATCCCGGCCTCCAAGCTGTACAGCGACGCCGGCATCCCGCAGATTTCGCCGTCGGCGACCAACCCCAAGTACACGCGCCAGGGCTTCAAGACCACGTTCCGCGTGGTGGCCGACGACACGCAACTCGGCGGCACGCTGGGCAAGTACGCGGTTGAAACGCTCAAGGGCAAGAACATCGCCGTGATCGACGATCGCACGGCCTACGGCCAGGGCGTGGCCGAGGAATTCGAGAAGGCCGCCAAGGCCGCCGGCGCCACCATCGTCGGTCACGAGTTCACGACCGACAAGGCCACCGACTTCAACGCCATCCTGACCAAACTGAAGGGCGCCAAGCCCGATGTGCTGTTCTTCGGCGGCATGGACGCCGTCGGTGGCCCGATGCTCAAGCAGGTCAAGCAGCTTGGCCTGGACGTCAAGTTCATGGGCGGCGACGGCCTGTGCACCGGCGAGCTGGCCAAGCTGGCCGGCGACGCGATCGGCGAAGAGAAGGTGGTGTGCGCCGAAGCCGGCGGCGTCGATGGCGACTTCAAGACCGCATTGGACGCATGGAAGGCCAAGTTCAAGGAAAAGAACGGCGTCGAAGTGCAGATCTACGCACCGTACGTGTACGACGCGGTCCAGGTGCTGGTGGATTCGATGGTGCGTGCCGGTTCGGCCGACCCCGAGAAGTACCTGCCTGAAGTGGGCAAGACCACCTACAAGGGCTTGACCGGCCCCATCGCGTTCGATGAAAAGGGTGACATCAAGGGTGGTGCACTGACGCTGTACACCTACAAGGGTGGCCAGCGCACGCAAATCGCCGTGGTGCGCTGAACTGGTCAAAAGTAGTCAGTTCGATCCAGAAAAAGGGCCTTCGGGCCCTTTTCTTTGCGTAGACCTCTTGCCAACTCAAGTTTTTCGGCTCATTGTCGAAACAAGTATCGGTTTCTCCATGGGTCTCCTAACCACAGATCCTTAGGCCTGCTTCGTTGCAGGCCTCTTTTTGTCCGCAGCGCAAACCTGATGCAGCAAGTAGAACGGGCCCCGAAGGGCCCGTTTTTCTTTGATGGCTGTGATCTGGCGGGCAGGCGCCTTCCTAATGATCGGCTGGGGCCCGCACCGCGCCTCAACACTCTCGTTCTGGAGATTCCAGATACCCCATCGATACCCCCTAGGCCTCCACTGGATGGATACACAGTGTTACTCCAAAAAAGCCGGTGCCGTCGAAAACGCTACATATAGGGACCCACAACTTTAGGCGCCGTGCGAGCACCATCGGCTTCCAGGCTCTTGTTTGGTCACCCGGTGAACAGCACATCCCATGGCAAAAATTCTTAGAACTTGGACGTTTTTTGGATCCGCACAGACTGCGGCAGGAAGCCCACGACTATCTCGAAGCCGGCAAACTCAGGAGATGAGAGCGGCGCCAGGCAATCGGCGAGTTTCCGCTGTTTTCCGCGAACGGCAGGACGGCACGACAGCCGTCGTCATCATGTCGATTTGGGACTCGTTGGAGAGCATTCGTGCCCTCGTCGGCGGTGACCAGGATCAGCCGTGGATCACGCAGGAAGAATTGGACTGTGTCTTCGACAGCGACAACAGGGTGGGACACTATTCCCTATCCGATGCGAGCGTTAGAGACCTGCTTCCGCCGGAGTGGCATGAGGAATCATTTAGTGGCCCAACTCTGACCATGACCTGCTCGCCAGCATTGCCCCAGACAAAGACAGACGGAACAGTCGTTAGTTGGCTTTTGACAGATGTGCCAACGAAGCATGCTGAGCTTCAATCGCCTGATTGACCTCGTCCATCTTTTCGGCAGTCTCGTTCAGCTTTTCTTCGAGCTCGTGCGTCCGTTCCACCGCAGCTTCCGTGTCAGCGTCAGCAGAAGCCTCGGCGATCTTCGTGCGCAATACGGCATGTACTACGCCAAGCTGATCCGCAACGTCCTCCACTGCTGCGGCAGCTTCGATGTTTTTCTTCAGGGCATCAGCGATCGACTCGGCGCCCGGCCCTGTATCGCTATTGGCATGTGTGATCGTCATGTGCTCCGGTTTCTGAGTCGCGGAGTCTGACTAACGAAGTCAGGCCCTGCACCTACAAAAAAAGCAATTATCGTTTAGTTAGGTCGAAGGAGCAGCAAATATCAGGAGTGCGGCATGCCGACAAAAACAATCCTGGTTGAGGACAACCAGACTATCC
>CAHJWV010000341.1 GCA_903643055.1 Burkholderiales bacterium
ACCGGCCGATCCCCCGAGGGGATGCGGGCCGGCTGGGGAGCGGCCCGGCGCTCGGCCCGGCCGCTCGCTTGCGCATCTAGAGGTGCTTGTTTCCCGTGCAGTGGGTGCGCCTTTTATGTCTCGTGATGGATGCGGGCCGGCTTGGCAGCGGCCCGGCCGCCCGCTTGAGCATCGCGAGGGATATGCCTCTCGTGTGATAAGGGCGCCTTGCATGTCTTGCGACGAGCACGGATCGGCCTGGCAGCGGCCGTGGGCTTGCCCTGCACAATATTGCCACCCATGAGCGCTTCCGTCCTCATGATCCTGGCCTCGTTCCTGTTCGCGTCGATGGGGGTCTGCGTGAAGCTGGCTTCGGCGCTTTACGGTACGGGCGAGATCGTTTTTTACCGTGGGCTGATCGGCGCGTTGATGTTGGGGGCGCTCACGTGGCGTCGGGGCGGCAGTTTGCGGACCCGGCTGCCTTCGATGCATTTCTGGCGCAGCCTCAGCGGCGTGAGCGCGTTGAGCCTGTGGTTTTATTCCATCGGCAACCTGCCGCTGGCGACCTCGATGACGCTGAACTACATGTCATCGGTGTGGATGGCGCTGTTTCTGATCGGCGGCGCCGTGATGCTCGGCAGCTCGCGGGTGGACTGGCGGCTGATCGCGACCACCTTGCTCGGCTTCGGCGGCGTCGCGCTGATCCTGCGGCCCACGATTGCTGAAAACCAGCTCTGGCACGGCCTGATCGGCTTGTTGTCGGGAATGATCTCCGCCACGGCTTATCTGCAGGTCACCGCGCTGGGCCGCGCCGGCGAGCCGGTCTACCGCATCGTGTTTTATTTTTCGGTGGGCGGCATGTCGATCGGCGCGCTGATGACCTTCTGGACCGGCCTGCATGCGCACACTTGGCGTGGCGCGGCCTTGCTGCTGGCGGTGGGCGTGCTGGCCACCAGTGCGCAGATGTTGATGACCCAGGCCTACAGCATCGGCAAGCCGCTGGTCAACGCCAGCCTGCAGTACCTCGGCATTGCTTTCGCGTTCGGCTATGGCGTGCTGCTGTTCAACGACCACGTCACGCTGATGGCGGCCGGCGACATGCTGCTGATCGTGGGCGCGGGCCTGTCGGCCACCTTACTGCGCAGCCAGGCCACGCCCACCGACACCCCCACCAACAGCACGCTGGAGAGCTGACGCGCGGTGGCTGACCATGCGCGGCTAATGCGACAGATGCGCGCCATCTCCAGCGCACCGATCCACTGCAGAGAAAGAGCCCTCATGACCCTCCGACATCCGCTGATCACCGCCGCCGCACTGCGCGAGCGCCTGAATTCCGGCACACCGCCGGTGCTGCTGGACTGCAGCTTCGACCTCGCCGACCCGGCTGCCGGTGAACGCAGCTATCTGCAAGGCCACCTGCCCGGCGCCATCTACGCCAACCTCGATCGCGACCTGTCCGGCACCAAAACCGGCCACAACGGCCGCCACCCGCTGCGCGAACGCGACGACTATGCGCGTTGGATGGGCGAGGTCGGCATCACGCCCGAACGCCAGGTCATCGCCTATGACCGCCAGGGCAGCATGTACGCCGTCAGGGCCTGGTGGATCTTGCGCTGGATGGGCCATGCGAACGTCGCGGTGCTCGATGGCGGCTTGCCCGCCTGGGAACAGGCCGGCGGCGAATTAACGAGCGCTTCGGCGGTCATCTCCACCGCCTCGCCCTACCCCACGGCGGCCCCTGGGTTGCCCACGCTGAATGCCGCACAGCTGCAAACCCAGTTGGGCAGCGACACCGTGGTGATCGACGCTCGCGCGCCCGAGCGTTATCGCGGTGAGGTCGAGCCGCTCGATGCCGTCGCCGGCCACATTCCCGGCGCACTGAACCGTTTTTTCAAAGACAACCTGCAGCCCGATGGCCGCTTCAAGAGCACAGAGCAACTGCGCAGCGAGTTCGAGGCCTTGCTCGGCCGGCGTGCCCCATCGCAGGTGGTCCACCAGTGCGGCTCGGGCGTCACCGCCTGCCACAACCTGCTTGCGATGGAAGCCGCCGGCCTCGGCACCGCCGCGCTGTATCCCGGTTCGTGGAGCGAATGGTCGAGCGATGCCCGCCGGCCAATGACACGCGCCGATGACACAGGGACGGACTTGGAGTAGGCCGGCACCTACAAGCGGTCGCGCTTGCAGCCGGTTGACCACTGATCACGCGCGGACTAAGTTTGCGTTGAACGCTCCCGTTCGCTTCAGAAGGTGATCATGTTCAACCGCATTCTGGTTCCGACCGATGGCTCGGACATCACCCAAAAAGCCATTGACGTCGCCATCGGGCTGGCCAAATCGGTCAACGCGCGCCTGTACAGCTTGAGCGTCAAAGAGCCTTTCCCCTACAGCGCGATCTCGGAGATGCAGCCGACGCCGCCACAGGAATTCTTCGACGCCCAGGAGCGCATCGCCGCGACGCGCGTTCAGCAGGTGCGCAATACCTGCGCCGGCGCGGGCATCCAATGCGAAGCCCACACCGTCGAAGCGCTGCACCCCTGGGAAGCCATCATCGAACACGCACGTCGCTACGAGTGCGACCTGATCGTGATGGCCTCGCATGGCCGGCGCGGCGTGACCGCATTGCTGCTGGGCAGTGAGACGCAGAAAGTGCTGACACACAGCAAGGTGCCGGTGCTCGTGGTGCGCTGACCCGCAAAGCGCCCATCGGGGGGCGCAACGCTCGTGGCCGCTCAATGCTCGTGGATCAGGCGCACCACGACAAGAATGATGGCCATGCCCGTGGCCAGCCAGGCCAACTGGGCGATCGTGTCTTTCAGCGACAGGCGGTGCTGCAACTGCGGAATCAGATCGGCCACCGCCACATAGATGAAGCTGCTCGAGGCGGCCACCAGCATGAACGGGAACAGCTGCTCCCAGGGCCCGACCACGTAATAGCCCAGCACGCCACCTACCACCGCCGACATCCCGGAGATCGCGTTGTAGAGCAAGGCCTTGCGGCGTGTCAGCCCGGCATTGACCAGCACGATGTAGTCGCCGACCTCTTGCGGAATCTCATGCGCGATGATGGCCAGCGAAGTCACGACCCCCAGCCGCGTATCGGTCAGGAAGGCGGCGGCGATGATGATGCCGTCGCAAAAGTTGTGGATGCTGTCGCCCACCAGCACGCTCCACCCACCGCGACCAGCCTGCTGCTGGTCGAAGTGATGATGGTGGTGATGGCCATCGCCTTCATGGTGATGGTTGTGGCGATAAAGCTCGGCCTTCTCCAGCAAGAAGAAGAACATCAGCCCGCCCAGCAGCGTCGCAAAAAGCGCCTGCGGGCTGGCCTTGCTCTCGAAGGCCTCGGGCAGCACATGCAGCAGCGCCGTCGACAGCAACACCCCGGCCGACAGGCTCACCAGGTGATGCACCACCTTGCCGAGCAGGCTCACGGTCAAGCTGGCGGCAATCAGCACCGACAGCAGGCCGCCGGCAAAGGTAGCCACGATGATGTACAGCAGGGTCATGTTGCGCAGATCCACAAAAAAGCCGCGCGAGATGCGCGGCTTGTCTATACAAGGGGCGGCGGTCAGGCCACGCCGTGCGCCTTGAACCAGGCCAGCGCGCGTTTCCAGCCATCTTCAGCCGGCTCCTTGCGGTAGCTCGGCCGGTAATCGGCATGGAAGGCGTGCGGCGTGTCCGGGAAGACGACGAACTCCGATTTCTTGGACGCCGCATTGCCCGCACTCAGGGCGGTTTTCATCTTATCAATCGTGTCAAGCGGAATGCCCGAATCGGCACCGCCATAAAGCCCGAGCACCGGGCCGTTGAGCTTGCCGGCGATGTCGATCGGGTTCTTCGGCGCAAGCGGCGTGGCGTCACCGACCAGCCGGCCGTACCAGGCCACGCCGGCCTTGATCGCAGGGTTATGGGCGTTGTAGAGCCAGGTGATGCGCCCGCCCCAGCAGAAACCGGTGATGCCCAGGCGCGAGGTGTCGCCTCCATTGGCCTTGGCCCAGGCCACCGTCGCATCGAGGTCGCCCAGCACCTGTTCATCGGGCACCTTGCTGACCACTTCGCTGATCAGCTTCGGAATCTCGGTATAGGCCTTGGCATCACCCTGGCGGATGAAGAGCTCCGGCGCGATCGCGAGATAGCCCTGCTTGGCCAGGCGTCGGGCCACGTCGGCGATGTATTCATGCACGCCGAACACCTCGGAGATCACCAGCACCACCGGCAGGCCCGTCTTGCCGGCGGGCGCGGCGCGATAAGCCGGCACCTTGAAATCGCCCACAGAAATATTGACCACGCCTGCCGTCAGGCCCGCGCTATCGGTCTTGATGGTTTGCGCCGTCACCGGCAGCACGGCCGCGGCAAACCCCGAGCCCACGGCGGTCTGCACGAAATCGCGGCGGTTGAATTCGCGTGTGGGGGTCAGGCTGTCCAGGTCATTGCGCAACATCGTTCCTACTCCTTGGCTGTGACATCAGAATGAAGAAGCGCATTCTAGGAACCCGATTGATTTCCTG
>CAHJWV010000342.1 GCA_903643055.1 Burkholderiales bacterium
GCAGGTTTCGGAAGAAACAACTTCGTCTGGCGGCTTGAAGGGCTTGTTGTAACCGGCTCGAGACCGAAACAATTTTGTCGAAGGCGTCGCCGGAACCCCGCGAACTGCCGACTGCGCGCACGAACGGAAGCGAAGCAGTCGCCCTCGAAGGCACAGGCCATGGCGCTTTTCGCATCGAATGCATTGCAGGTACCGCCAGGCTTTAGGCGGCCAGCTCCAGGCTTGCCGATAAGCCTCGAAGGCGGCCGGCACTGCGCCCGCCCATCCCGATAAGACGCGGCCTGCGAGCAAGCCGTCAGGCTTCAGGCCGATCGAGGGGTTCGCGTTCTTTCATCTCTGTTGCGAATCAGCGCACCGACCGTGGCCAATTTCAAACAGGCAGGCAGCCTTCTTCGGCACAAGCGCCGGAAGGCCGCCCAACACTCTCAGATCAACTTGACCAGTTGCTTACCAAAGTTGCGGCCGTTGAGCAGGCCGATGAAGGCTTCGGGAGCGGCTTCGATGCCTTGCGCGATCGTCTCGCGGTACTTCAGCAAGCCATCACGCATGCGTTCGCCGAGTTCTTTCAGCGCTTCGGGCCAAACCTCGAGGTGCTCGATGATGATGAAGCCTTCGAGCTTCAGCCGCGACTGCACGATCAGCTGTGGCTGCGTCATCGGCGTGGCTTCGCCGTCGTAGCCGGAGATCATGCCGCACAGCGCGATGCGGCCGAACGGGTTCATGCTGGCCATCGCCGCGTCGAGCACCATGCCGCCGACGTTCTCGAAATGGCCGTCCACGCCATCGGGCGCCACTTCTTTCAGCGCCGCCTGCAGCGAGCGCTGGTCGGGGTGCACCTTGTAGTCGATGCAGGCATCGAAGCTCAGCTCATCGACGACGTAAGCACACTTGGCTGCACCGCCGGCAATGCCGACCACGCGGCAGCCGCGCGCCTTGGCCAGCTGGCCGACCACGCTGCCCACCGCACCGCTGGCCGCGCTGACCAGCACCGTCTCGCCGGCCTTGGCCATGCACACCTTCACCAGGCCGTACCAGGCGGTGACGCCGGGCATGCCGACCGCGCCGAGATAAGCCGACAGCGGCACGCGGCTCGCATCGACCTTGCGCAGCGCACCGTGCTGGTTGGCATCGAACACGCCGTACTCCTGCCAGCCGCCCGAGCCGACGACCTTGTCGCCGGGCTTGAAGGCCGCGTGGCGCGACTCGACCACCTCGCCGACGGTGCCGCCCACCATCACCTTGTCGAGCGGCTGCGGCGCCGCATAACTCTTGCTGTCGTTCATGCGCCAGCGCATGTAAGGGTCGAGAGACAGGTAATGGTGGCGCACCAGCACCTGGCCTTCCTGCAACAAGGGCAGCGGCACGGCCTGGAGCCGGAAGTTGTCGACGCTCGCTTCCAGCGGCGGCCGCGAAGCAAGAACGATCTGATGATTAAGCGTGCTCATGGAGAGATCCTTTTTTATTCAATGCGGGCACGGCTTGCAACGCGTTGGCCAGCAAGCCGAGCTTGGCCCGTCCATGGGCCAGGCGGCGTTGTAGCCGCTTCCCGCATCAGCCACCGTAAACGGCTGATACACCCCCATCGACAGCAAGGATCTGGCCGGTGATGTGCTTTCCGGCAGCGGATGCAAATAACAAGGCAGCACCTTTCAGGTCATCGTCGTCGCCAATGCGGCCGAGCGGCGCCTGCTTGGCCAGCGTGTCGGCCCCCACGCGCTGCAAGGTGCCCTGCGTCATCTTGCTCGGGAACATGCCGGGCGCCAGCGCATTCACCGTGATGCCATGGGCACCCCACTCGCCGGCCAGCGTACGCGTGAAGTTGACGACGGCGCCCTTGCTCGTGCCATAGGCGATGTACTTGATGTCCGGTGGTGAGCCGGCCAGCCCGGCGATCGAGGCCACGTTGATGATGCGGCCCTGGCGGCGCGGGATCATGCTGGCGTTGCCCACCGCCTGGCTCATCAGGAAGATGCTGCGGATGTTCAGGTTCATCACCTTGTCCCACGCCTCGAGCGGGTGATCTTCGGCCGGCGAGCCCCAAGTCGCGCCGGCGTTGTTGACCAGGATGTCGATCTGGCCGAGGCGCTGCATCGCTTCAGTAACCACGCGTTTGATCTCGGCCGGCTGGCTGAGATCGGCCGCGATCGCCAGCGCATCGATGCCGCGCGACTTCAGGTGCGCCACGGCCTCGTCGAGGTCGCTGGCCTTGCGCGAGGTCAGCAGCAGCCGCGCGCCCGCTTCGCCAAGCGCTTCGGCGATCTGCAAGCCCAGGCCGCGCGAGCCGCCGGTCACGAGGGCGGTCTGGCCGCTCAAATCAAAAAGGGTCTGGATTGGTGTGCCCATCGGGGCTCCTTGAAGAAGGTTCAGTGGATCGGTGATGAATTGGCCAGCGCGGCTAACTCAGCGCTTGATGGCCTTGAAAAAAGCCTGGCTGTTGCTGTCGCGCCCGAGGAAGCGGCGCATCATCTCGGCCGGCTCGACTTCGCCGCCGCGAGACAGCACCTCGGCGCGGTAACGCCGGCCCACCTCGGCATTCAGCTTGTCGGCGCTGCCATCGGGCTGCGTGAACGCGGTGCGCAGGTCTTCGGCCAGCACCAGGCTCCACAGGTAGCTGTAGTAGCCCGCGGCATAGCCGCCGGCCACATGCGAAAAGGCCGCCGGGAAGATCGAGCCCGACACATGGCCGAGGGGCGTGGCGCCTTCCATGCGAGACCAGGTCGACATCGGCGACGGTGCATCCTTGCCGTAGAGCGCGAGGTCGTAGCTCGCGTAAAGATGCTGCCGCGCGAAGTAGATGCCCTTGGCAAAGTCACGCGCCTGCACCGCGCGGGCCAGCACCTCTTCCGGCACCGGCGGGCAGCTGGCGCAGACCTGCTGGAACAGTGCCAGCACCTTCGGGTCATAGACCCACTCTTCGAGCATCTGCGACGGCGCCTCGACGAAATCGAGCTTCACGTTGGTGCCGCCCTGGGTTGCATAACGCGTGGTCGACAGCAGCGAATGCAGCGCATGGCCGAACTCATGCAGCAAGGTCTCGAGTTCGCGGATCGTCAGGCCGGCCCGGTTGAAGTTGACGACCAGCGCCGCCGCCGGTTGCCGCTTCGACAAGGTCGACACATTGCGAAAGCTCCAGACGGCCGCGTGGTTGTATTTGTCGGCGCGCGGATAAAGGTCCACAAAGAGCGTGCCGATCAACTGCTGGCTGGCGGCGTCGCGCACGACATAAGCCCGCGCATCGGCATGCCACAGGGTTTGCGGTTGGGCTTCGAAGTGCACACCGAACAACTGCTCGGCCAGCTTGAAAACGAACTGCAAGCTCGCCTCGGCCGGGAAATAGGGGCGGAACTGCTCTTCATCGAGCTGGAATTGCTGCTGTCGCGTACGCTCGACGTAATACGGCGCATCCCAGCGGCTCAACTTCGCGCTAGCGCGAGCCGCCTTCGGCTCGGCGGCCGAAGCTGCATCGACCTTGCCCTGCGCCAGCTTGGTTTGGGCCAAGGTCGCGATGTCATTCAGCTCGCGCTGTGCCACCGCGTCTTTCACGGTACCGAGAAACCTTTGCAGATCAGCCTCGCGCTTGGCCATGCGCCGGCGCAACACGAAATCGGCATACGAGTTGAAGCCGAACAATCGCGCGTAGTCGTGCCGCAGCGTGGTCAGCCGCGCCAGTGTCTTCAGGTTGGCCGAGCCTCCCCGGCGCTGGTAAGCGCGCCAGATGCGCTCACGCGTGTCGGCATGCGTCGCATGGGTCATCACCGGCTCATAGGTGGGCGATTCCAGGCCGAGCAGGTAGCGGCCCTCGGCATCGCGCGGCGCGTCTTTCCATACCGATTCGGGCACACCTTCGAGCTGGTCGGCGGTGAAGGCAACACGGGTCTTGTCTTCACGAACGCGGCGGTCGAACTCCTGAATGCGCCGCGTGATCTCGGCCCGCAGGGTCTGCGCCTTCGCACGGCGCGAGGCGCTCAGGCCCACGCCAGAATCTTCGAAGCCATCGAGCTGGTCTTGCAGCAGGCGCTGGTCGATCTCGTCAGCGCCCTTGGCGCGCTTGAGCAGCGCATAGACCTTCGGGTTCTGCTGGAAGGCATTGCTGAAGCGCTGAAAGTCGAGATCGCAGGCATCGGCCGCATCGCGGATACCTTTGTCAGGATGAACGGCATTCAGGACTGCAATCGGGCCGAGCGTGTCTTCATAGCTGAGCGTCAGCGCATCGATGCGCGCCAGCAGTTCAGCGGCCGGCGCCGACTCCATCGATTGCAAGGCCTGCTCGATCTGCCGGGCCTCAGCGAGCTGCTTCTTGCAGGCGGCTTCGACTTGCGCCGCATTGGCGTAGCTCGGGAACACATAGCCTTCGCTCGGTGCCGCGGCCGGCGCTTCGGCCCACGAAGGCCCGCACAGCAAGGTGCCCGCCAAAGCGGCCCACATCAGGCCTTGGGTGCTTCGAATGAATGTCATGACTTGTCCTTCATGCGTGAGCGCACATAGATCAAAACGATGCCGGCGGCGATGCCCACGATGCCGGTGACGAGCAAGCCGTGGCCAATGACCGGCTCGGCATCACGCACCGACAGGCCCAGCCCGAGCGCCACAAGGCCGCTATAGATCAAGACCCACAGCCACGTATCTATCTTTGAAGTATTCATACCTGCTTTCCGAGTTCAAGATGCCCGAGGGAGGGTTCAAAGAGGGCGAACCTTAGCGCGGACGGCGGCTTTGATCCACTGCCTTCGCAACCGAACCAACCCGGTCATCGAATGCAGAGCCGCGGCACCGGCGCGGGCGGAAGCGACGATGGACCGCTCCGGCTTCTTCGCCCTCAACGCCGGCGGCGTCCAATTTCAACGCCGGCAGTGTTCAGAACCAGGCTTCGTCCATCAGGCGGCAGGTGTCGTCGCGCGTTTCAACCACCTTCAGCCAGGCCGGTACGCGCGGTAATTCATAGCGGAAGAAGTAGCGTGCCGCAGCGAGCTTGCCTTGCAGCAGATCGGCGCGCCCCCCGGTGGCCTCGGCCAGCAGAGCTTGCGCCTGCAGCGCAACGTCGAGCCACACCCACGCCAACACCACATGGCCGAAGCCTTGCAGATAAGGCGTGGCATTGGCCAGCGCTTCATCCGGTGCCGCCGTGGCCCAGGCCGCCCGGGTGGTGTGGCCCAAGAGCTTGAGCATGCCGGCCAGCGCATTCGCGGGCTCAGCCCAATCGCGCGTCGGC
>CAHJWV010000343.1 GCA_903643055.1 Burkholderiales bacterium
TGCTGCGGCATGTCGTCAATGTGTAGCGAGAGCCGCTTCTTCGAAGACATCAAGATGGAATGCCCGGCCGCTTACGCCGGAACGGCCAAGCAAGCACTCATTTCAACAGATCACCCCGCCTCAAGTTGGGTCACCCGAGGACGAAAAAGAAGTCACAAGGCGCGCCTCCCTTGCCTCCGTCACCGCTTCTTGGAACCCACCATGCACACCGAAACTCAACTCGCTCGCGAACTCCCGGCCTATCAGCACGTCGATGTGGCCGACCCGCTTGAAGTGGCCCGCTGGTCGTGGCTGCTCGACGTCACCGAACTGCAGATCCACACTGCGGTGCACATGGTCGGCAAAGACGGCCAGGCCGTGGCGCACTACATCGAGTACTTCTGGCGCACCGACGAAACGCGTCACTGACGCGGGCTGCGGCCTGGAACGGAAAAGCCGGCTCCCCCCTCAGGGCTGCCGGCTTTTTTTATGTCCACCGTCACCCCGGCTTTCGAGGAAGCGCCGATCTTCAGCGCCCCGGTGCAACCCACATCAAGCCGGTGTCCACAGCGTGGGCAGCTCAGGCAAGTTGCGCAAGATGCGCGACAGCCCGCCCGAGGTGATCAACGCCGCCGCGCGTTCAATGTCGGGCGCGAGATAACGGTCTTGCGTGACCGACGGGCAGCTCGCACGCAGCAGCGCATGGGCCTTCTCCAGCGCGGGTGAACTTCGCAACGGGCGCAGAAAGTCGATGCCTTGTGCCGCCGCGAGCAGCTCGATGCCCAGGATGTAGGCCACGTTCTGAATCATCGGCTGCAGGCGCCGCGCGGCGAAGGTCGCCATGCTGACGTGATCTTCCTGGTTCGCCGAAGTCGGCAGGCTGTCGACACTCGCCGGATGCGCGAGCGACTTGTTCTCGGAAGCCAGTGACGCGGCGGTCACATGGGCAATCATGAAGCCCGAGTTCAGGCCTGGATCGGCCGCCAGAAACGGCGGCAGGCGCGACACGCTGCTGTCGATCAGCATCGCGATGCGCCGCTCCGCGATCGCGCCGACTTCAGCGATCGCCACTGCGCAGGCATCGGCCGTTAGCGCCACCGGCTCGGCGTGGAAGTTGCCGCCCGACACCAGGCTGCCCGCTTCGCCCGGCCCGCCCGCAAAGACCAGCGGGTTGTCGGTCACCGCATTCGCTTCACGCACCAGGATCAGCGCGGCATGGCGCAGCTGATCGAGACAAGCGCCCACCACCTGCGGCTGGCAACGCAGGCTGTACGGGTCTTGCACGCGATCGTCACCCGTCAGGTGCGACACGCGAATCTCGCTGCCCGCCAGCAGCGCGCGGTAGTACTGCGCCACATCGATCTGCCCTGGCTGCCCACGCAGCGCATGGATGCGCGGATCGAATGGCCCATCGCTGCCGCGCGCCGCATCGACCGTCAACGCGCCCACCACCAGCGCCGCCTCCAAGACGGGCTCGAAGCTCAGCAGCGCATGCAGCGCCAGCGCGGTCGAGGTCTGTGTGCCGTTGATCAACGCCAGGCCTTCCTTGGCTTCGAGTTTCAGCGGCGTGATGCCGGCCTCTTTCAGCAAACCTGCGGCTGGCACGCGCTGGCCGTCGCGCAGCATCTCGCCTTCGCCGATCAGCGCCAGCGTCATGTGGGCCAACGGTGCCAGGTCACCCGACGCGCCCACCGAACCTTGCGCCGGCACATAAGGCACGAGGCCGGCGTTGTGCACGGCCAGCAGCGTGTCGACCACCTCTTCGCGCACACCGGAATAACCTCGCGCCAGACTGGCGGCTTTGAGCACCAGCATCAGCCGCATCACCGGCGCTGACAGCGGCTCGCCGACGCCGACCGCATGAGAGCGGATCAGGTTCAGTTGGAGGGTGTCAAGTTGGGTCTGGCTGATGCGGGTGGAGGCAAGCTTGCCGAAGCCGGTGTTGACGCCATAGACCGGATCGTTGCCTTGGGCGGCCTTCTGTACGACGGCTGCGCTGGCGCGGATGGCAGCTCTTGTTTTTTCGTCGATGGCGAGCGTCTGGCCGTGGGTGTGGAGTTGCTGCAGGTCGTCTAGGGTTAGATGGCCGGGCGATAGGGTTTTGGTGTTCATGTTTTTTCTATCTACTGCGTGAGGCTGATGCCGGGTCTCGGCCCGGCGGCCGACCCACTTTCTTGTGTCGACAAGAAAGTAGGCAAAGAAACGACCCCGACGGTGACGGTCCGGCCCCAGGCCGGACTGCTCTGCGGTGCTCGGTCTGGGTGGCATCGCGCAGAACTCGCTGCGTTCGCGTTGCTCACTGCGCTCAAACAACTGCGCGAAGTCAGTCCACGAAGCGTGCTGCGCACGCCGCCACCCAGCCCTGCGCTCCTCGACGCCACCCACGGGGCCTGCCTGTTTGGCCTCGCTTCGCATCGGCACTTATCTCTGGGCTTACTCGGGTCCATCTCCTTGGCGAGGAGCACACGCGCTACAGGCCGCGCGCTCGAAGCAGCGGCCAACTTCCGTATCGGGACATGATTTCCTGGAATCCAACAATTAAGAAAGCGCGCCGTATTTTGAGTGTTTGACAGCTTTAATTTCTTTCCAGATCAATAAGAATTCTGGCATCAAATTTCAAGTTGACGACCGTTGGGGCAGGCGTGTCATTTAATGGGTCATTAAAATATAGGCCCGGCTCGATGATTGACTCCACACGTGTAGCGGGCCGCTCATCACCTGCATAAATACTACCGCCGACACCAATAGAGAATGTTGTGGAATTAACGCAAAGCGGGGTAGTAGGCTTGTATATCAGGCTGAATTTAAGATGGCTTTGCTTTACCGTTATTCTTTTCCGAACAAGAACTATTTTATAGGGCGTGGAAAATTCGTGCCAATCTGTTGAATATGAAGCCTGGAAGACTTGGCGCCGCAAGTTAATTGAGCCAGGTGCAATGTCTAAGTTCTCATCCACCAAAAAAGCAGCAGGTATGTTTTTTTCAACTTTGATCGCATGACATAATTTCTTTTGCTTAAGCTCAGCTGCACAAGACAAACTTCCTGAGGCAATCATCATTGCCAAAAAAATATTCTTTTAAGCATTCGCTTTATACTCTGAAAAGAACAAATTAAATCTGTTAATGAAACATCGCAAGCTCAAGCAGTTAACCGGTGTTGAGAAATGCCAATGTCGCCATGGGAGAATCCAGCGAAATCACATTGCCTGTGCC
>CAHJWV010000344.1 GCA_903643055.1 Burkholderiales bacterium
CGCGTTCGACCCGCGCGGCGGCCCCAACGCGCGCCCCCAGCGATACGCTGAAGATCGCCGCCTACCGGGTCGAGACACGGCACAGCCAGGCGCCAACACCGCGTTCGGCGGACGATCGAGCACGGGTTCAAGTGCTGAGCAGCGCCACCGCCCGGCGCCGTACGAGGCGCCGCATCGCGACGACCGCGGTTCGTTCGAACGCGAACCTTCTCCGCGGCGTTCCGTCGACACGCGCCAGCCTCCTGGCCAGCGTTCAGCGACACCAAACCGCGGCCCGGCGCCGTTTCGCGATGAACGCCGCCCAGGGCCCGCTTTCGATCAGCGGCTGCGCAGCGCGCCGCAGCGCCATCAACACCATGACGACGATGATGAAGACGACGGCCCGGTGCACGCCGAGCATCCGGGCAGCATGCGTTTGTCCAAGCGCATGAGCGAACTCGGCATCGCCTCGCGGCGCGAGGCCGACGAGTGGATCCCGAAGGGCTGGGTGCGCGTCGATGGCCAGGTGGTCAAGGAGCTGGGTTCACGCGTGATGCCGGGCCAGCACATCAGCATCGAAGCCAAGGCCCGCGACGCGCAGGCCATGAAGGTCACGGTGCTGATCAACAAGCCGGTCGGCTACGTCAGCGGCCAGGCCGAAGACGGCTACGAGCCGGCGTATGTGCTGGTCACGCCCGAGAACCAATGGCGCGAAGACCGCTCGGGCATCCGCTTTCTGCGCAGCCACCTGCGCGGCCTGGCACCGTCTGGCCGGCTCGATATCGACTCGGTCGGGCTGCTGGTGCTGACCCAAGACGGCCGCGTAGCAAAGCAACTGATCGGCGAAGACAGCGAGATCGAGAAGGAATATCTGGTGCGGGTGCAGACCACGACGGGAGATGAACTTCCCGCCGAACAGCTTGCGCTGTTGAATCACGGCCTCGAACTCGACGGCGAAGCGCTCAAGCCGGCGCAGGTTGAATGGGTCAACGACGACCAGCTGCGCTTCGTATTGCGCGAAGGCAAGAAGCGGCAGATCCGCCGCATGTGCGAACTGGTCGGGCTGGAAGTGCTCGGCTTGAAGCGAGTTCGCATTGGCGACGTGATGCTGGGCGACTTGCCGACAGGCCAATGGCGCTATTTGCGGGGCAATGAGAAGTTTGGGGGTTGACTTTTCGCAACCGAGTTGACCCAACCCCCATATGCGGGGTACAGATCACGCGTCATGGGGGCTATCGTGATTGAACGCACGCAGAGTCCAAATTCCGGTAGCCCCCCATGAAAAAAATTCTCGTCGCCGCGCTGATTGCGGCCAGCGCAGTTGCACAAGCCGTTCCGATTTCCGGGCAAGGCAGCTGGGAAACCACGCTCCAGTCCCGTGACATCAACAGCGACGGTGTGGCCGATGCCTATTACGACACCTCGCTCAACGTCACCTGGCTCGCCGATGCGAACTACGCGTTGACCATCGGCTACAGAGAATCCGGTTATCCGCCCGGCCCCGGGATGATCAATCCCAACAGCACCTGGATCTCGCAATTGGACGTGCTGGGTATCACCGGATGGCGCCTTCCCGAAGCTTCAGCAAGCGCTGACGACCCGAGTTGCAGCAACCATGGCCTGGGCATTCGTGGAGGCCTGGATTGTTCGTTCCAAGCCAACCCGGCCGACTCCGAACTGGCCCACCTTTTCTACACCTCGCTTGGCAACAGCTTTGGCAGCCTGACCAACACCGGGAATTTCATCAACGTCGGCGGCACCTATCAAACAGGCACGCTTTACTCCGGCCAATACCGACCTTCCGGCGGCGTGAGCAACACCTTCAGCTTCAGCACCGGCACCACCACGCTGGCGCTGGAACAAATAAGCGCCTACAACTGGGCGGTGCACAACGGTGACATCGGTACCGTTGCGGCACCCGTGCCGGAGCCTGCCAGCCTTGCGTTGATGCTGGTCGGCCTGACCGGCATCTGGTTTTCGCGGCTCAGCTACAAGAAAATCCGCCGCTGAGCGCGCTGCGCTGAAGCTCCACTTCAACATGGTTCTCCATCACATCGCTAAGCCGCCACGTTTTAGCTCCGGCGTTCAGGGCCTGGAAGCAGCCTGCAGCGCGATCGCTTTTTGCAGAACCTCTTGGGCTTGTGATTGCCATGCAGGCTTGTCCAGCGCGTGGCGCGCGGCGGTTTCGGCCTGCGCCGCTTGATTCGACTCCAACAGCACATTGGCCAGATTGATCCAGGCCGGCGCACTGCCATGGCGCTCGGCGGCCGCTCGAAACACCTCCGCGGCTCGCACCTTGTCACCACCGGCGTAGGCCGCATTGCCCAAGCCCATGGCCAAGCTCAGGTTGCCAGGCCAGCGCCGCAACGCGCTGTCGTAAGCCCGCAGCGCTTGTTCAGGCGATGCCGCTCGCTCGAAGCCGACAGCCGCTTCGACAACTGCCGCTTCGGTCGCAGTTGTTGGCCATTCACCGGGCGGCAAGGCGGTGAAAGCCCAGTAGCCTGAACGGGCCCAGGTGTATTCCAAAGTGCGCATCGCCATCACCTGCCGCTCGGTCGCGCCGGATCGCAGCAGCACATCGCCATCAGCGATGTCATAACCGACGAGCACCGCGTAATGCCACAACGGCACGTACTTGAGGCCGAGGTTCTGCATCACCACCACCGGGTGGCCTGAGGCGACTTCGCGCAGCAAGGCTTCGAGCGTGTTCGGAATCAGGGTGGCGACTGCGCCGTGGCGGCGTGCGCCGCTCAGCATTTCGGTCTGCAGCGTGCCTTCGCGTGCCGGCAGAAAGACTTCGTTGCCCAGCGCGCCGGGCTGCGCGGCAATGCCTGCTGCACCCAACACCGTGGCCAGCGCGGACGGGCCGCATTGGTATTCGGTCTGCGGGAAAAATGGCGTGCCGGCGAGTTCCAAGCGGGCCGGCAGATCGGCCGGCGGGCTCGCCCGCAACGCGGAGGTCTGAACAGCGCAGCCCGTCAGCGCTGCAAAGATCAACGCGGCCCCCAGGCTGGCCAGCCAGCGCGCCATCGGCGCCCGCCAGCCGCTGCGCATCAGCGAATGGAGCGCGTGAACGGGAAGATCTTCGTGAAGCCGAGGATGTCGGTGATCAGCAGCAGCACGAAGATGAAAACAATGGTGCCGATCAGGTCGCTCGCGCCAGCAGGTGCCTTGTCGATTTCGGCCGCGACCTGCGCGGCTTCGGCATCGGTCAGCGCGGCCACGCGGGCTCGGGCCTGCTCGAGGCTCACGCCACGCTCGACCAGTGCAGCCGACACATCGGCGCGATCCAGGGTTTCGAGCAGATGGGCGCGGGCATCGGCCGCCGTGCGCAGGCCTTCGCTGGCAGCCACTTGTTCGGTGGTGATCATCCCGGCCTGGGCGGTTTGCATGAAGCCGGCAAAGCTGATGCAGGTGGCCACGGCGGTGGCAAGAAAACGCTGAGTGCGAAACATGGACGACTCCGGTGAAAACGTGAAACAGACAAAAACATATGAAGGAGGACGAACTAAGCGATGTCATCGTACCAACGGCCCATGCCAACAAGCCTGATAGGCTCTTGGGATGACGTGTTTTTACCTTCCCGCGTTTTGAAAACGCCCGGCCGAACCACCATGAGCCCGGTGGTGGTCGTGGGCCTGCTGACCTTGCTGCTGGGCATTCAGCCCATCACCACCGATCTCTACCTCCCCGCACTGCCCACCCTCACCCACGAGCTGAACGCATCGGTCTCGGTGGCACAGCTGACCTTGTCGGCGCTGATCATCTGCTTTGGCCTCGGCCAGCTTGTGTTCGGGCCCTTGTCCGATCGCTATGGCCGGCGCCCGCTGCTGATTGCCGGCATGTCGCTCTACACCGTGGCCAGCGTGTTCAGCGCGGCCGCGACGAGCATCGAATGGCTGATCTTCTGGCGCGCGCTGCAAGGTGCGGCGATGGCGGCGGCGGTGATGACCGCCCGATCGGTGGTCCGCGATCTTTATGCGCCGCACGAAGGCGCGGCGGTGCTGTCGCGTGCGCTCACCGGCCTGGGCGTCATCGCGATGTTGAGCCC
>CAHJWV010000345.1 GCA_903643055.1 Burkholderiales bacterium
GCGGCGAGATCTTGAAGAAGGCCGGGTCGAACTTGTCGACGTCATCCAGCAAGGCCGCAGCTTTCACATAAGCGCTGTCGGCGATGTCGCGCTCGGGCACACCCGCATCACGCAGCGCTTCATCGCTCAGCACGCGAATGCTCTCCCGCTTGGCGCATAGGTTCTCCCAGAACTCGGAGACAGTGTTGGCACCCGGAAATTTTCCGGACATCCCGATGACGGCTACATCGTCGCGCTTGGTAGTCATGTGTCTCTGTCTCTCGAAAAACGGGGCTTGCGATTCGTTCAGCTACAGCGCTCTAGGCAGCTGGCGTAGACAGTGCAAAGGTCTTTGAAGGTACGGATGTCGGTGATCATCACGTTCTCGTCCTGGAACGGATCGACCCCCAACTCCTCTTCGAGACTGGCGACCAAGGTGGCCACCATCAGCGACGAAAAGCCCAATTCGTCGACCAGCTCGGTGCGGTCGGTGATCTCGGGCAGATGCAGGTCGCGCTCGTCAGCGATCGTGCGGATGACCCTCTCGACCACCGTTCTGATGTCAATGCTCATGTCGAAAATCTCCTGTTCAAACTGTGAGTCCACCGTCGATGACGATGGTTTGGCCGGTGATGAAGCGGGACTGATCCGACAGCAGGAACTTGACGATGTCGGACACGTCGGTAACCTCACCGAGGCGGCCCAGCGGCGTCTGGCGGATGATTCGCGCCTTCTGCTGTTCGGTCAGTTGAGACGTCATGTCGGTCTCCATGAAGCCCGGTGCGACCGCGTTGACGCGAATGCCGACCGAGCCGACTTCCTTCGCCAGGCTGCGGGTGAAGCCGTCGAGCGCCGACTTCGTCGCGCTGTAGGCAGCCACGCCTTTGAAGCCGCGCAGGCCCACGATCGATGACACGTTGACGATCACGCCGAAGCCGCCCACCATCATTTGCTTCACGCAGGCCTGCGCCAGCGAGATCGCGCCACCCACGTTGACCTGGATCATTCGCGTGATGTCGGTCGGCTTCATCATCGTCAGCAGCCCTTCGTGCGCCATGCCCGCGCAGTTGACGAGGTAGCCGACGCGGCCAAACTTGTCTTTGACGCGGCGCAAAAACTCGACGAGCTGTGCTTCGTCGCTGACATCCGCCGCCTGCCAATACAGCTGCCCGGCGCTTGCGCCGATCAGGCTTTCGAGTTCCGGGGTGCACTTGCGACTGAAGGTCGCCACGCTGTAGCCATCCTCCAGCAGTGCCTTGCAGATGCTGAGACCCAACCCCTTGCTGCCGCCGCTGACGACCGCGACCTTTGCCTTGGATACCGACATTGAATAGCTCCGTTTGGTGTGTGTTCAGGAAACGATTGCTTCATCGGCCGGCCGCTCGGGCGCGGCGTCAGTGATGCTTGCGGGGCTGGAAGGGCTTGCGCCGGTCTTGCGGATCTTCTTGAAGCGCGCGCCGACCAGGGAGTCGCCACGTGCGATGGTGATGAAGCCCGGCACCTTGAACGGCGCGAGGTGCTGCTGGCATTGCGCGATCACGCGCTTCTTGAATGACGCGGGCTCCTCATCGCGCTCCAGCAGGAACTCGGCCCAGACCATCTGCCCGACCACCGGGCTTTTCTTTTCGCGGACGATCACGTCCTTGACGTTGTCCAGCGTCAGCAGAAAGCTCTCGACCTCGATCGGGAACACCTTCTCGCCTGCGACATTGATGATCTCGGACTCGCGGCCCAGCACCTGGTAGTACTCGCCGTCCACGTCGACGCGGTCGCCGGTGTTGTACCAACCGTCTTCATCGAACGGGCTCGGCGCATTGAGATAGCCGAGCATGGCTTGCTCGCTCTTGATCCACAGCGTGCCGTCGCGCACCTTGAGCTCGAAGCCGGCGCCACCGATCTTCATCCACTTCGATGAAGAGTCTTTCGACTGGGTTGCGAGAATGCCCAGTTCGGACAGGCCATAGGTCTGCTTCAGCGCGACACCCGGAAAGGCCTGGTGCAGGCTGGCCAGCGTCGAGTTCGGCATCACCTCGGTGCCGTAGGTGATGACCTCCAGCGACGACAGGTCGTGCGCCTTGTGCATGCCCGACATCAGCAGCATCGTCAGGAACGACGGCGTGGTCGGCAGCAGCTGCACGGCATTCTTTTCGATGCAGGCGCAGATGTCCTTGGCCTGCCGCGAAGCGCAGGTCACGATGGTGCCGCCATTGAAGATCACCGAAAACAAGCTGTTCAGGCCGCCGATGTGATCGAGCTTTAGGAACAGCAGGGTGCGAAACGACGCGCGCGGCTTGGCGCGGTATTTCTGTGTCATGCGGGCGTGGTCCAGCAACACGGCCTTGCCCTTGCCGGTGCTGCCGGAGGTGAAGATCACAAAGCCCGGCCGGCCGGCGGCCACCATCGGCTCCAGCAAGGGGTGCAGGCCAACGACATGCGGCACGTCGGTGCATTCGGCCTGGCCCGGCTCACGGGTGGCCCGCACATCGAGCGTGATGAGCTTGTTGGCGCAGACAGTCTCCAGCCGTTCAGCGAACAGGCTGCGGTCGTCTTCAGCCAGCGGGATGACGATGCAGCCTTGTTCCATCAGCGCCTGCAACAGGGCCACGGCATCAACGTGATAGTCAGACACCAGACCCACGCGGTCGCCGGGCTGGATGTCCCACTTCTGAAGGGTCAGCTGCCACTGCGCGATCTTGCGGGCGAAGTCGGCATAGGTGACAACGCCCGTGTCGGTGCCCGATGCATCGATGGCGATCGGGCGATCGCCGAAAAGTTGGAAGCGTTCGTGGGTCCAGTTCATCGTCTCGTCCTGTGAGCGTTCGGCGGCGGTGGCATGGGCGTCCGCACCCGC
>CAHJWV010000346.1 GCA_903643055.1 Burkholderiales bacterium
GTGCGCACGCCAAGTTCTTTGCGCACCGGACCAGCATGCTTCATTGACGCGTGGTGGTTGGGCGCGAACATGAAGCCGATGCCGGTTTCTTCCAGGCATTGCGCGACTTGCGTTGGTGACAGATTGACGTTTGCGCCAAAGGCCTCAAGCACATCAGCGCTACCCGAACTCGATGAGACGCTGCGCCCGCCGTGCTTGGCCACGCGCGCGCCGGCAGCGGCGGCAACGAACATCGCCGCTGTCGAAATATTGAAGGTATGGGCCGCATCGCCACCGGTGCCACACAAGTCGACCAGATGGGTCTTATCGGCAACCGCGACCGGCGTCGCAAATTCGCGCATGACCTGCGCTGCTGCGGCAATCTCGCCAATGGTCTCCTTCTTGACTCGCAGGCCCAGCGCCAGCGCGGCAATCATGACGGGCGACATCTCGCCGTTCATGATGCGACGCATCAGCGTCAGCATCTCGTCATGAAAGATCTCGCGGTGATCGATGACGCGCGCCAGCGCTTCGGTGTTGGTGATCGTCATGACACAAGGGCCTCAGGCTGAAAGGTGTTCGCGAACGGCAGCGATGGCACGGTCCACGCCAGCTGCATCCACATCAAGATGGGTCACGAAGCGCAAGCGATAAAGGCCCGTAGCCAATACGCCGCGCGATTGAAGATGGGCCAGCAGGCTTTCAGCACGCGGGCCCTGCACATCGGCAAACACAATGTTGGTTTGTGGCACTTCAACAGACACGCCAGGGATAACGGCCAAGCCATTCGCCAACCGCTGAGCCAGCGCATGGTCGTCAGCGAGGTGCATCACCTGATGGTCCAACGCATGCAACGCGGCAGCGGCCAACACGCCAGCCTGGCGCATGCCACCGCCGAGCATCTTCCGCAGGCGGCGAGCCTGGGTGATCAGTTCGTGAGAGCCGCACAGCGCGGAGCCCACCGGCGCACCCAAGCCTTTGGAGAAGCACACAGAGACGCTGTCGAAATGCTGAGCGATCTGCTGTGCAGGCACAGACAACGCCTCGGCCGCATTGAAAATCCGCGCGCCATCCAGATGCGTGGCCAACCCATGTCGACGTGCCAACGCAACCGCATCAGCCATGTAGGTCATGCTGAGCACCTTGCCGCCGATCGTGTTTTCTAGGCACAACAAACGTGATCGAGCGAAGTGTGCGTCATTGGGCTTGATTGCCGCCTCAATGTCCTGAAGCGCTAAGCTGCCATCAGGCTGATGGGCAATCGGCTGGGGCTGAACGCTGCCCAGCACCGCCGCGCCACCCGCTTCCCATCGATAGAGATGGGCCATCTGACCGGCGATGTATTCATCACCGCGGCCGCAATGGCTCATCACGGCAATCAAGTTGCTCTGCGTACCGCTCGGAACGAAAAGCGCCGACTCTTTGCCCAGCAGCGACGCGATGCGCTCTTGCAAGGCATTGACCGTTGGGTCGTCGCCAAAGACATCGTCACCGACCTCCGCACGCACCATTGCGTCGCGCATCGCTGGCGTTGGCTGCGTGACTGTGTCACTGCGCAGATCGACAACTTTCATGCCGATCTTTCGACATAACGCCCGAAGCGGCGCGAACGCCGCTTCGCACTCACGCCCTCAGCTCCAGAAAGTTCTTCAGCATGGCGTGGCCGTGCTCGGTCAGGATCGATTCCGGGTGGAACTGAACTCCTTCCAATGGCGTCTTCGTGCCAGCCAACGCGGTATGACGCACCCCCATGATCTCGTCGTCGAGCGAGGTCGAGGTAATTTCCAGTTCGGCCGGTAACGATGCCCGTTCAATGACGAGAGAGTGATAACGGATCACGGTGAACCGATCGGGCAGATCGGTGTACACACCCTTTTGATCGGTGGTGATCACATCGGTCTTGCCATGCATCTGCATTTTCGCGCGGAGGATCTTGCCCCCCAGCGCCGCGCCAATCGCCTGATGTCCCAGGCACACACCCAGGATCGGCAACTTGCCGGTGAAGTGCCGAATCGCATCGACACAAATCCCCGCCTCTGCCGGCGAACATGGGCCCGGTGACAACACCAGCTTATCGGGCCGCAGCTCAGAGATCGCCGAGAGCGTGATCTCGTCGTTGCGGTGCACACGCACGTCCTCGCCCAGTTCGGCAAAGTACTGCACCAGGTTGAAGGTGAAGCTGTCGTAGTTATCGATCATCAGCAGCATGTCAGAACCCCTCTTCGACGAGTTCAGCTGCACGAAGCAACGCACGCGCCTTCGCTTCGGTCTCCTTCCATTCCAGCTCAGGCACCGAATCGGCGACGACACCCGCCGCCGCCTGCACATACAACATGCCGTCCTTGACGATGCCCGTCCGGATGGCAATCGCAACGTCCATGTCGCCAGCGAAGCTGAGATAACCGCAAGCACCGCCATAGATGCCGCGCTTGACCGGCTCCAGCTCGTCGATGATCTCCATTGCGCGCACCTTCGGCGCGCCGGTCAACGTGCCCGCCGGGAAGGTGGCCCGCAACACATCAAGGTTGGTGATGCCATCTTTCAGCAAACCTTCGACGTTGCTGACAATGTGCATCACATGCGAATAGCGTTCGACGGTGAACGCCTCGGTGACCTTCACGCTGCCGGTCTTGGCGATGCGGCCGATGTCGTTGCGCGCTAAGTCGATCAGCATCACATGCTCGGCGCGCTCTTTCGGATCGGCACTGAGTTCGGCTTCGAGCGCCTGGTCTTGTTCAGGCGTCGCACCGCGAGGCCGCGTGCCGGCCAGCGGGCGGATCGTGATCTTGTCGCCCTCGGCAGTGTGCTCCTGGCGCACCAGAATTTCCGGTGATGCCCCAACAATCTGGAAGTCACCCATGTCATAAAAATACATGTAAGGCGACGGATTCAGCGAACGCAATGCGCGGTACAGGCTGAGCGGCGATTCGGTGTAGCGCTTCTTCAAACGCTGCCCGACCTGCACCTGCATCATGTCGCCGGCCGCGATGTACTCCTTAGCGCGAAGTACCGCCGCGAGGTAATCCTCTTTGGCGAAATCACGCTCCACCGCATGCGCGCTGCCCCGGCGCACCGGCGGTGCCGTCACGCTGTATTTCAACTTGTCGTTGAGTTCAGCAAGGCGCCGCTTGGCGATGAAATAGGCTTCGCTCTGACTAGGGTCGGCATAGACGATCAAATAAAGCCGGCCCGACAGGTTGTCGATCACCGCCAGCTCTTCACACTGCAACAGCAGGATGTCCGGCGTGTCCAGGCCGCCGTCAGGCACAGAATTCACCAGCTTCGGTTCGATGTAGCGAACGGCGTCGTAACCGAAGTAACCAGCAAGCCCACCACAGAAGCGAGGCAAGCCCGGGCTCAACGCCACCTTGAATCGCTGCTGATAACTCGCAATGAAATCGAGCGGGTTGCAATCCACGGCCTCCACAACCTGATCATCAGTAACCACTTCGGTACGAAAGCCGGTCGCTCGCAGAAGCGTCTTGGCCGGTAACCCGATAAAGGAATAGCGGCCGAAGCGTTCGCCACCCACCACCGATTCGAGCAAAAAACTGTGCTTGCCCTTACCCGAGCCATAAGCCAGCTTGAGATAGAGCGACAACGGCGTTTCGAGGTCGGCAAACGCCTCAGCCATCAACGGAATGCGGTTATAGCCTTGAGCGGCGAGGCTCTTGAATTCGAGTTCGGTGATCACGGTCTGGACCCTCCGCGGCCCGGCAAGCGGCGCTTTAGCGGCTCGCGTGGTGATTGATTCGGTGCGGTCGGTACCCGAAAGGGTTACCGGTGGAGCCGAGGCGCGCGATCGTTCAGGATGAACTCACGCAACCTGCAGCAAACTAACCCTGAGTAGGCTGGCGACGCCAGGGCCATGCTCCCCGGTCGTGAGACCCTTTGGTTTGTTTGCGCGCAATGAACATCGAAAAAGTGTAGCAGGCCCACGAATGAGGGACCCTGAAAGCGAGCACACCCATGCAATATTGCCGGACTTCTTTCACAACAAATGCCTGTCTTGGGCAAAGCATCACGGACAGCGCGGGATCGCTTGCGGACAATTGCGATGACGCCTTGCTAACCCCCGCCATCCCATTGGTCCTGGAGAGATCGCCGTGATACCTCGCTTCATTTCCCAAGCTCTTCTCGCTGTATTGCTGTTCGTGCCGTTGGGCGCTTTGCACGCACAAACCACCGAAGTCGGTGGCGTGAAATTTGACAACACCGCCACGATTGCCAACACCAAAGTCGTTTTAAACGGGGCCGGCGTTCGCTACAAGGCGATCTTCAAGGTCTATGCCGCGGGCCTGTATACGACCGCCAAGAGCGGCACACCGGAAGCGGTTTTAGCCACGCCCGGCCCGAAACGCATGCACATCGTGATGCTTCGCGACATCAACGCCAGCGAATTGGGCAAGCTGTTCACGCGCGGCATGGAAGACAACGCGCCCCGCGAAGAATTCTCCAAATCGATTCCGGGTACCTTGACGATGAGCGACTTGTTCTTCGCTAAAAAGAAGCTCAATGCTGGCGATTCGTTTTACCTCGACTGGATTCCTGGCGTTGGTACCAACATCGTGATCAATGGCAAAGCATCTGCCGAACCGATCAAGGAACCGGAGTTCTACTCGGCGTTGCTGAAGCTTTGGTTGGGCAAGAACCCCGCCGACACGTCACTCAAGGAGTCCCTGCTCGGCAGGCCGCCAGTGACCAATGCAAATGCCAACACCAACTGAGCCCCTCTTTCCCCCCCAAGAAAAAAGCGCCTTGCAGGCGCTTTTTTCTTGGGGGTCAGCCCCATCGATCGAGCCGGTCGATGAGGCCATCGGCATCGACCACATCGATGGGCTCACCATGGTTGTAGCCATAACTGACCAACACGACAGGGCAGCCCGCTGCACGCGCGGCTTGTGCGTCGTTGCTGGAGTCGCCCACCATCAAGGTGCGAGCCGCCTCGGTGCCCATGGCTTCGCAAGTTTTTCGCAGCGGCAACGGGTCGGGCTTTTTTCGTTCGAAGGCATCTCCGCCAAAGACCACATTGAAAAACCCGCTCAGACCTTTCTTCTGTAGCAACGCCGTCGCAAATGCGGAAGGCTTATTGGTCAGGCAGGCGAGCTTCAGCCCATGGCGTTGAAGTGTCACCAGCCCTTCGATCACGCCGGGATACACCACAGAATGATCACCATTGATCTGAAGATAGTGATGCTGATAACGGGCCCAGGCCTCGTCGAAACGGCCGCTCGGTCCGCCAACATGCGCGAGCGTGCTTCGAATCAGATGCTCTGATCCTTTGCCAATGGTGCGTTCGATGAAGCTGCGCGCGACATGTGGCAGCTTCAGGTCGGCCAACATGGCATTCAAGGCGAAGTCGAAATCACCCAAGGTGTCGACCATCGTGCCGTCCAGATCAATGATTGCGGCATCGATGTGTTCACGTTTCAAAGTAAAAGAGTTCTTAACCACAGATTGGATTTCTAAAAAGGACGAGGGGGTGAGCCGACTCCGGCCGGCATAGAGTTGAGAACGCAGGCCGCTTGCTTGTTCGTGCGAGCAGGCGCGGGCCGATATAGATCCTGAAGCGAACTTGCAAACGCAAGTTCTGAAAGAGATGAATCGAGTGAGCTTACCTTTTCGACGTAAGGCCCCAGGCATGGCGCCCACCATGAGTGCCTGCCAATGAAGCCAGGCAACCTGCGGCCATTTCGCCGCCCTTCGGTGCGACAACTGATATGGGCATGCATGGCCCTGGCTGGTGGAGCTTTGCTGCTCGCGGCAGATTTCTGGTCTCTCCCGAAAACCACGACTGTCGGACTTTCAGCGGCTGCGGCATGCGTGGGATTTATCGGCCGCAGACGGCTCTCCGATGCCATCACCCTCGCAATCCCAGCGCTCGCCGGCCCTTGGGTGGACGCGGACCTCGGCTCGCACGCCTTGTTCGTGGCGTGTTTGGTGCCTTACGTGCTTACGTGGCGGCCGCAGTTTGCCGCCGTGGCGGGAAGCAGCTCGGTCGCGCTGCTGCTGACAGGCATCGGCCTCAAAGAGCGATTTGCCGGCACCACGCTCACTTGGCAGGATTTGCGGTTCTTCTTCCTGCAGTTCACCGACAACGTTGGCGTGATGGCAAGCCAGCCAACGCTTCTTTTATACGCAGGCATTGCCTTGTGCCTTGCCGCACTGGTTTGCATCCTGGCCTGGCGCGGAGCGCCTGCCGGCCGCCCGTCGGGCTGGTGGACCACTGCTTCAACCGCCATTCTGGCCGCCCTCCTCATCGCACACAGCGGTGGCATCGTTGCGCGGACGGCGTCGCAGTTGAGTGCGGCAGGTGATGCCTGGATCATCGGTGAAGGCCAGCTTGAGCACCGCCCGATCCTCACCTTCTTCGCCACGGCATTCCTGTCACCTCGATGGGGCGTGAACTCCGCAGACACCGATGTGCTCCAGCACGAAAGTCGGAAGTTGATTTCTGACGGCGCGGTGGCGCGCCCGGCCGACATCGTCGTCTTCCTTCAAGAGAGCCAGTTCAACCCAGAAGCCATCTCCGGTTGCCCGGCAGCACTGTGCGCACTCGATGCGTTCCGCGGCCGGGACGAAACCGTGGCACACGGGCCGCTGCAGGTGCATACCTTCGGCGGTGGAACCTGGAAGTCGGAATTCGCTTTCCAGACGGGCGTTCCACACGCCGCGTTCGGGCCGGCGGGCGAGTTCGTGACGTTCAACGTCGCGCCGGGCACGCACCGCTCCTTCGTGCGATCGTTGAAGGCCGCGGGCTACCGCACAGTCGCCTTGTATCCAACCCGCGGCGGAATGATGAATGGCCGCGCCGCCTATGCTGCCTACGGCTTCGACGCGTTCTACGACGCTTCGGAGCAGGGTCTTTCCGGCGACTACGACACGCCGGATGCGTTGGTGCATGCCGCTGCCCGCAAGGTGCTTGCGGGTGAGCGGCATCGCGATCAACCGGTGTTCCTGTTCGTGCTGACGATCTTCAACCACGCTGAGCATGGCGTGCGCATGGAACGGGTGCCGGCCAGACTCATCTCTGAAGCTTCCAAGGCTTTCGGCTCAACAGCGGAAGCGCAAAGCGTCGCCGATTACCTTTGGCGCACGAAAGAGTTCGAACGCGAACTGAATCTCACCCGCGAGGCCGTGCTCAACGCGCACAGGCCGGCAGTGCTCGCTTGGTTCGGAGACCATCAACCGCCTTTTGCCAACGCGGTCACGTTGCGGCAGCGCATGCAGTCGCTGCCGACCGCAGCCGGGCGCGTGCCGACCCGGTATCAGACTTGGTACGAGGTAACGAGCAACCGCCGTCGCCCCAACGAGGAACGGGCGGCGCGCGCCGTGGACATCGTCTTCCTGCCGGGGCTGCTTGCGCAGGCCGCAGGCGCGCCGCTCGACGATTGGTTGGCGGCCAACGTCTGGGCACGAGGGCAGTGCGGCGGATTGCTGGAGGCATGCCAGGCACCCGCGGTGCGCGAGGCCTATCTCTCCTACCTCTGGCGAGACCTCCATGAGTTCGAACTGCCCTGAGCGCGTTGCCTCAGGCGGCAAATGTCAGTTCGACCCATCGGCCCTCAAGGTCGACCATCCAGCGTCATTGGCGAGCCTACAAGCCGCGCTCTGAAGCAATCACAAGATGCAGCTCGAACGGATCAGACGACCTGTGTGCCAGCGCGCAATTCCTCGATCAGCTGCAGCACGAAGTTGTCGTTCTCATCGATGCGGCGTGCGATGTGAAGGGCCGAGAAGCCTTCATTGCCGAGCAAAGGCCGGTAGACCACGCCGGTGAGCTTGATGCACTGGGCATCGGCCGGCACCACCGCCACTCCCACACCGGCAGCCACCAAGCCGACCATGATGGCGTAGTCACGCGCTTCTTTGGCAATGCGTGGATGGAAGCCGGCCTTCATGCACAGCTCATACAGTCGCCAGTACAAGCCGATCCCGGAGTTGCGCGGGAAGGTGATCAGTGGATGGTCTTTCAGATCAGAAATGCGGATCGACGCAGATTCCGCCAGCACATGGTCGGACGGAATCGCTGCGACCAGCGGCGCGCGGTACCACTCCTCGATGACCACGCCCGCGGGCGACGAGATCTCGGGGCGGCGAAGATC